>NZ_JAUQTZ010000012.1:0-66918 GCF_059803845.1 Rhizobium sp. UFLA01-1127
GTGATGACCTCCTGCCGCGTGACCATCACGCTGTCGGCGCCATCGATGCGCCCCTTGACCTCGATGAAGCGCAGGTGTCCTGACTTCGGGTCATGCGAGGCGATGTCGTAGCCGATCTTCTGAGCAGAGACGTCGGCCGGCTCGTTGCCCAACGCCCGCTCTGCCGCCATGACGGCTTCCATCGCCGCAAGCTCGATCTCTCGGCGCGCAGCGGGATCTTCCGCGAAATGGTTCCGAATGCTTGGCGCCTGACGTGCTTCCAGCAGCCCCCGCGGGATGACGACCATGCCGCCCCGCACGCGCGGCGACTGCGATGAGATGAACCGCTCCCGCTCAAGCTGGTCCATGCGGCGCTTCTGCCGTTCCGCAAGGTCTTCGGCCCGGCGCTGGGCATTCTGCCAGTTCACCCGCGTCTTCTTGCCGGCCCGCTCCTCTTCCTTCAGCTCGAAGGCGCGCGAGTCCCAGTAATTGATCTCCTTCTTGAGGCGCGCGCGAACTTCCTGCTCGACCTTTTCGATCTCGGGCAGGCGCCGCGCCTTGACCTCAGCGACATGACCCTGGGCCAATTCGACCGTCGCAAACCGGATCGCGGCCTTCTCCAGATCGGTAGTCAGCCAACTCTCATCCAGAAGATCGCGCACGCTGGCGACCTCCTCCGCCTTGGCGGGGCGCAGATTCAAATGCGGTGCGATGCCCGCGTTGACAGTGTTCCCTGCCTTGTCGATGGCGGCGAATTGGAGCCGCTGCGAAATCACATGCGGCTTGCCCACGCTGGTGACGCGGCCGTCCTGGACGATGTGCTCCAGCAGGAAGATCGCCGACAGCGCGTCGCCAGCGTCGGTATCGTCCACCAGGATCGCGCCCTGCCGCATAATCTGCTCATACTGCTCGCGGATCAGGCTGATCACAGCTTCGAGCAGCGGATGGCCGGGGACGACGAAAGCCGCGACCGGCTGCTGATTGATCTTGTCCTTCTCGAAGCAGATCCGCTCATATTGCGTCTGGAGCGGCGCGCCGGTTCCGGTCTGGCGATCTCGTTCGCGGATACGCACCGGCACATGGGCGATCTCCCATCGCCCTTCCTCGCGGCGCTTGATCCGGCCACCCAGATGCTGGAATGCCTCGACGAAGAAGCTCTGGATGTGATGCGGCTGAAGGCGCAGCGCCTCGGCACGCTCCATTTCAAGGCGCAGTTCCTCGACCCTCGCCTCCGGCATGGTGTCGTTGGTCAACGCCCGGCGGCGCAGCAGTTCGAGCAAGTTAGCCTGGTCGACGGCACCATCGACCTGTTGAAACAGACGCGCCTTGACCTCTTCCTTCTCGCCATACTGGATCGCCTCGAACAGCAGATCCTTGAGCGCCACACCGTCGAACAATTCGCCAAGTACATCATAGACGCGGCCGCCCAGTGCCTCGCGCGCCGCTTCCAACTTTTCGAGCAGCCGCGCATAAACCTCGCCCTCGCGCGTATCGGCCGCGACAAGATTCCAGAGGTGGCAAACCTCCGTCTGGCCGATGCGGTGGATGCGGCCGAACCGCTGCTCGATCTTGTTCGGATTCCACGGCAGGTCGTAGTTGACCATGAGATGACCACGCTGAAGGTTAACGCCTTCGCCAGCCGCGTCGTTAGCGATCAGGACAAGCATGTCTTTGTCCTGCATGAAGCGCTCGACGACCTTGCGCCGTTCTTCGCGTGACACGCCGCCGTGGATCACTTCCACGGCCTCGGGATTGCCGAGCCGCGCCCGCACCTTGTCGAGCAGGTAGTGGAGCGTGTCCTTGGGCTCGGTGAAGATGATCAGCTTGCGGCGATTGCCGGCGGCATCGACCATGAGATCGTCGTCGAGGATACGATTAAGCTGGCTCCACTTCGTATCCACGCCGGAGCGCAGCACGCCTAGCGCCATGGATTCCAGGCCCTTCAGCGTCTCCACCTCGAGGGCGAGCTGCTCGACCGTTTCAGCCGTCGTCGCGCCTGTCGAGATCAGATCCTCAAGTTCGTCGATCTCCTCCTGACCATATTCCTCGATGTTGCGCAGCATATCGGCGTTGACCGCCGGTTCACCCATGCCGGCACGGCGCCCTTTGGCGGCAAGGCGCGCCTCGCCAAGCTCGTTCTCCAATCGCTCGCGACGACGCTTGAGGGACTGGTAGATGGCGGCCGGCGAAGACGCGAGGCGCCGCTGGAGAATCTGCAAGGCGAAGCCGACATTGTTGCGCTTCTTGCCGTCACCCTCCGCGAACCGCTGCACGCGGTTCATCTCAGTGCGCACATACTCAGTGACTGCGGTGTAGAGCGCAGCCTCCCCTTCCGAGAGCTGATATTTGACGGTGCGCGCCCGCCGCTCGGGGAAGAGCGGCCGGCCGTCAAACTTCAGCAATTCCTCCTTCGTCAGCCGCCGCATCATATCTTCGGTGTCGGCATAGTGGACGCCATCTCGGAACCGGCCCTCGAACCGATCGCCGTCGAGCAGGGCCATGAAGAGCTGGAAATCCTCCTCCTTGCCGTTGTGCGGCGTCGCCGACATCAGCAGCAGGTGCCGGCAGACCTGGCCGAGCTTTTGACCAACCTGATAGCGTCGCGTGTATTTGACTTCGCCGCCGAAATAGGTGGCCGACATGCGATGCGCTTCGTCGCAGATGATCAGGTCCCATTCGCGCGCGCTCATGAGCTTCTCTTGAAGCTCCTCGTTGCGCGCAAGCACGTCGAGACGGACGATCAACCGATCCCGGTCGCTGAATGGGTTGCCCGAACGCGAGTTCTCAATCATGTCGCGTGAGAGAATGTCGAATTCGAGATTGAATTTCTGGCCGAGTTCGTCCTGCCATTGTTCGACCAGGCTACCCGGTGCGACGACGAGACAACGCTCGAGATCGCTGCGGGCAATCAGCTCCTTCATCAACAGTCCGGCCATGATTGTTTTGCCGGCGCCGGGATCGTCTGCGAGGAGGAAGCGAAGCGGCTGCCGCGGCAGCATTTCGCCGTAGACCGCCGAAATCTGGTGCGGTAGCGGATCGACCAGGCTCGTATGGATCGCCAGATACGGGTCGAAATAATGTGCCAGCTTGATGCGGTTGGCTTCCGTCACTAGACGCAGCAGCGCGCCATCGGCGTCGAACGACCAAGGCCGACCGCTCTGCTCGACCTCAAGGCGATGTTCGTCGTCACGATAAAGAACAGCCTCGGCCACTGCGCCGTTGTGATCGCGGTAAACGACGCTGATCGCCTGATCGCCGATCCAGTCGACCGAAACGACATGCACAGCCTGCGCCGAGGAAACGCCCCGCACAGATGCGCCGTTCTTCACCTCCTCAAGTCTTGCCGCCATTAGTCAGCGCCCCCATTCATCATAGCTGAAGCTCCGCCTTCTCAAGCGCAGCCTCAGTTTCTTTGCGGTTTATTGTCACGATATGCTGCGTATGGGCGCTGTGTTTTGCGGCGTCACCAAGCAAACCAAGACGCTTCAAAACATAGAACAGCATTGCGTAACGAACTGTGAGCACGCCATTACCGTGATCGAGCCCATAGTCCTTGGCGACAACCTTCTTCTGACTCGCCGTGAGGGCGGGATGCGGGCCTATGATGACGTCAAAATAATTGTTCCAAAGCCAGTCCCGTTCACCGGTTTCCCCCGGCTCACCCTTCGCGCCAACATCCAGAATACGCGGCAGCAGGAAATCCTTGAACTTGTGCTCAAGGTGGCAATAGGCCCGGGCGTGCCAGCGGAAACCATCATAGCCGAATGCGTGGGGCGTGATCCGGCGCCAAATAGGGTCCGGTCGCACCTTATTCATCGACTGATAGAAGACCTCGACCGAGACTCCTTCACGGCTGGCGTCGAGGATCTTGCGCAAAACCTCAATGTCGATATCCCGCCTGGGGGTCAGCGCAACGTCGGCGCTGGGAAGTGCCGCAATCCAGGAATCATGTGACGGCACAGCGCCTTCGGCCACCGAGCGAAGCTGCGCGAGATAGACATAGGGGTCTGGGTCGAGAAAGCGCAGCACGAACTTATCGGCGGCGACATAGCGCTTGCCGCGCGTGTCGTATTCCATGTTTCCCGGCGCCCGCTCCTGATAGAGCGTCAGATCCTTCGACGCTTGGGGAACCGACACACCAAAGACTTCCACGAGGTCGGCGCGGTTGATGGAGCCCTCCCAGAACAACCGGAACTCAATAAATTCAAGCCGGCGCCCCACCCCCCATTTCAACGCCGTTGCGGCCTCTGCCATTGTTTCCGCCTCGCGCAAGTGGGAATAAAAACTATATGGACACGTCGCTATGGTCCGTGTAATTATTATTCCCATTACAGGCGTTCGTCAACGGGTGATGGGACGCGAAGTGGGGGCAAGTCATGCAGGGGCGCCGCTCGAAAAGCCAAATCGGCGGACGGCGGTTGCTTCCGGCGACTCACCGCCCCGGCAATAGGCAGCTCCCGGAAGGAGAGAGGTCGTGACGATTACGAGTCGATCCACCCTAGTCGTCCATGGCCGCCTCGCCATGCGGGAAAGCCGACTGGCGGCGGGCCGTGACAATCGTCACGGCCTCCAGGTCATGTCTTTTGAACAGGCGGCCGTCAGGTTGGCCGGCGGCTTCGCTAGGCCGATCGACGACGAGAGCCTGCGCGCGGCCATTCAGGCGGCCCTTCCGGTGACGCCGATGGGCGAACTGGAGAGCATCAAAGCTCTTCCTGGCATGATCGACGCGGCTGCCGACACGCTGCACAAGGCTTGGCGCGCAGGCATAAACCTCGCCGCTCAAGCGGGCGATCATCCGCGTCTCGGCGCCATCGCGCGCTTGGAAGCCGCCGTCCTCGACCTGCTTCCGTCTGGCATGATGCGCCCGGTCGACATCGTCGATGCCGCGACCGCGCGTATCGGTCATGCGCCGACGGTCATCGGACCGATGGAAATCACGGGCCTCACCGAACTCTCGCCCTGCTGGAGGCCGCTGCTCCAGGCCCTCACCGCCCTTACTCCAGTGCAGTGGACGGCCGGCCCGAGGAGTGTTCCCGCATGGCTGAACGACACGGGCGTCACTATCGCGCGCTCACCGGCGCAAATGCCGGAGATCAGCGCCGTGAGTGCGGCGACGGCCTATCACGAGGCCATTGAGGCGATGCGTTGGGCACGGAGCCTGCTCGTCTCCGGCGTGTCTCCTGCACAGATTGCCATCGCGACCGCGTCGCCCGCAGACTACGACGATCATTTCCTGGCCCTGCGCGCCGACGCCAATATCGATCTGCACTTCGTTCACGGCGTTCGCACGGTCGCCACCCGCGAGGGCCAGGCGGCCGCGGCGCTGGCCGACATCGTCGTTCGCGGCCCGTCTCAGTCGCGGTTGCGCCGCGTCGCGGCGCTGTGCCGGGACACAGGTCCTTTCGAAACTCTGCCTGAAGGCTGGCTGCGCGTCTTGCCGACTGACGCGCCTCTCTCCACGGCCAGTGCCTGGAACCGCCTGCTGATCAGGCTGAAGCCGGAGGACTGGCCCGACGGCGCGGACCACACTTCGGCGCTGCGCGCGGCGGTCGAGCTGCTTGCGAGAGGACCGGACGCTGCGACCGAGATCGGCGAAGCCTTCCTCAAGGGCCGGGCGCGTGCAATCTGGCGCAAAGCCCTGCTCGCCGGCCCCGCCGCGTCGATTGACGCCACATTGGAGTCCCTGAAGCAGGACGACGGACTGGAGGCGTGCGTCTGCGTCGCCTGGATGCCAGCCAGCGCGCTCGCGGCGTCGCCTCGCCGCTTCGTGCGGCTCCTGGGGCTCAATTCCTCGCGCTGGCCGCGCGGGATTGCCGAGGACCGGCTGATCCCCGACCACATCATCCCGACCCCGGTACTCGATCCGCTCCCGGTGAATCTCGCCGACCGCCGCGACTTCGAGACGATCCTCGCCACGACGGCCGACAACATTGTTCTCTCACGCGCACGGCGCGACAGCGATGGCCGTCTCTTGGGGCGCAGCCCTTTGCTCGCCGGCCATGGCGATGAAACCTACCTCCGCCGCAACGCGACGCCGGCGCATGCCTTCAGCGAGACCGACCGCCTCATGGCCCGGCCCCAGGAATTCGGCGCCGATTCGCAAGCCGTCGGCGCGCAAGGCTGCTGGCTCGACTGGCGGCGAGCGGAGATCACGGCCCATGACGGGCTCGTCCGGGCGGACCATCCGCTCGTTCTCGCCATCCTCGGCCGTACCCAATCGGCCAGTTCGCTTCGCCGCCTGCTGCGCAATCCGCTCAGCTTCGTGTGGGTCTATGCCTTCGGATGGCGCGAGCCACAGAGCAGCGCCGAACCGTTGGTGCTCGACGCGCTCGGTATTGGCGATCTTGTCCACATGGTTCTCGACCGCGCTTTGCGCGATCTCGAAGCCGACAGCGGACTGTCTTCCGCCGACACGGAGACCATTGATGCAGCGGTAGCAAGGGCCGCCGGAGCGGTCGCCGCCGATTGGGAAAGCGAGCGTCCGGTCCCGCCGGCCGTCATCTGGGGGCGCACCCTCGACGATGCCCGCATGTTGGCAGGCCGCGCCTTGTCCTATGGCGACGATGTCCTGCCAGGTGCGCGCGCCTACGGCGAGGTGCCGTTCGGCGGTTTGGAGCCGAAGTCCGATGCGGAGACGCCGTGGGATGCGACCACACCGGTCACGATTCCAGATACCGGCTTCAATATCGCCGGCTATATCGACCGGCTCGATATCTCCGGCGATGGCCGGCGCGCGCTCGTCCGCGACTACAAGACCGGCCGCCCCCCACGAGGCGACATCCGGCTGAATGGTGGACGAGAGCTTCAGCGCTGCCTCTATGCCTTCGCGGTGAAGGCGCTCCTCGGCGACGACGTCGCCATCAGCGCCTCGCTGCTCTACCCGCGCGAGCCGATCGATCTCCAGCTCGACGATCCCGAGGCCGTGCTCTCGGAGATCACGGGCTATCTCCGTGCTGCAGGGATAAGCCTCGCTGGCGGCGCGGCCCTGCCTGGCCCGGACACCGGTGGCGACTATGACGACCTCGCCTTCGCCCTGCCGGCCAACGCCGGCGCCACCTATTGCAAACGCAAAATGCCGGCCGCGACGGAGCGGTTGGGCGAAGTCGCTCAAATCTGGGAGGCGGAATGATGAGCAGCGTGTCCAAGGTGCTGAAGGACGACGGCGCGCGCCGCGATGCGATTAGCCTCCATGATCGCTCGATCCTGGTCGAAGCTGGCGCTGGTTCGGGCAAGACCGCCGTCATGGCCGGCCGCATCACCGCCATGCTGGCCGAAGGCGTCGCGCCACATTCCATCGCCGCCGTCACCTTCACCGAACTCGCCGCGAGCGAGCTGTTGTCGCGTGTCCGCGAGTTCGTCGCCGATCTCTCAGCTGGCACGATCGGGACCGAGCTGCGCGTGGCGCTGCCCGATGGGCTGTCCCAGGCCCATCGCGATAATCTTGCCGCCGCCAGCGCCGCGATCGACGAAATCACCTGCTCGACTATCCACGGCTTCTGCCAGCGCCTGATCAAGCCCTATCCGGCGGAGGCCGACATCGATCCGGGCGCCGGCGTCATGGATCGCAACCAGGCCGACCTCACCTTCCTCGAAATTGTCGATGGCTGGCTGCGCGAACGCCTGTCCGGCGGTCAGGGCGGCATCCTGGCCGAGATGGTGCTGCACAGCCCCGGCGAAACCGTGGCGTCCATCCATAAGATCGCCGAGAATCTGCGCCGCCGCCCTACGCTAACGGCCCCGCCCGTTTCTCCGCTTGGCGGCCATCTGACAGCGTTCCGACAGGCCACGGCGGATTTCGCGAGCTTCATGGATGGCACGGCGGCGGTCGAGCCGGAAACGGTGACGATCGTCGAGCGGCTGGCCGAAATGGCAACCGCCGTGGCGAACGGTCCCGATCCCGCGGCGCCCGCGGGCCTCGTTCGGCTCCTGACCTCGCGGCCGCACCCGGACCTTTGCACCAAGGCCGGTGCCTTCGCCTCCTACCGCAAGAAGGGCAAATGGGCCGCCGCGGCCAAACAGGCGGGTCTCTCAAAGGTCGACGGCGACCGGCTGAACGACGCCGCCGAGACCCACTACACCGCCTGCTGCGACGCCTGGGTCGCGTTGGTGCAGGCCGCCGCTGGCCAAACCCTGGCGGCGCTGATCGACGAAGCGCGTCCGATCCTGCAACGCTATCGCGACCACAAGCGCGCCAGCGCCCAGCTCGATTTCGACGATCTGATTTTCGCCGCGCGTGACTTGCTGCGTGACCACGATGCCGTGCGCCGGGCGCTGGGGCAGCGTTTCGCCCATGTCCTGGTCGATGAGTTCCAGGACACCGATCCCCTGCAAACCGAAATCTTCTGGCGTCTGTGCGGCGAGCCGGTCGATGGCGATGACGACTGGACCCGGTTCCAAATTCGGCCAGGTGCGCTCTTCCTGGTGGGCGACCCCAAGCAGGCGATCTATCGCTTCCGGGGCGCCGATGTCGGCGCCTATGTCCAGGCGCGCGACGCCTTCCGCGCCCAGGACGCCGACAGCCTTCTGTCGATCTCCACCAATTTCCGCTCCTGCGCCTCGATCCTTACCTTCGTCAACAAGCGCTTCGAGGCCGTGCTCTCGGCCGATGGACAGCCGGGCTTCACCGCACTCGACCCGTTCCATAACGACCGGAGCGGCGTTTGCGTAGCGGCCCTCGACATCGCTGTAGCCGACGAAAACGGCAAGGCCAGCGCCGAACAGCAGCGCGATGCCGAAGCCGACGCCATCGCCGAGCTGTGCGCCCGGCTGATCGAAAGCCACCCCATCATCGACCGTCGCAGTGGCGTGGAGCGCACCTGCCAGCCGGGCGACATCGCCTTGCTGGCGCCGACCGGCGCGGAGCTGTGGCGCTATGAGGAAGCCCTGGAGCGGCGCGGCATCCCCGTGGCAACCCAAGCCGGCAAGGGGCTGTTCCGCCGCCAGGAAATCCAGGACCTGATCGCGCTGACCCGTGTCCTGGCCGATCGCCGCGACACGCTCGCGCTTGGCGCGCTGCTGCGCGGGCCTCTGGTCGGCCTCACCGAGGAAGACCTGCTGGACATCATCTGGGGGCTTCCCCGCTCGGAGGAACAGCCCGATCGGATTCCGCGCCTGGATCTCGGCATCGACCCTGCCGTCATCACTCACTCGCTCGCACGCGAGGTCATCGAGCGGCTACAATCGCTCTCCCGGCGCGGCAACAGCACGACCCCGCACGAACTGCTTTCGCAGGCCGCGGACGTGATGCGCGTCCGCCCGCTTCTCCTCGAGCGCCATCGCGGTCAGGCCGAGCGCGCGCTTGCCAATGTCGATCTCTATCTCAGCCTGTCGACCGGCTACGCCGTGCGCGGCCTGCGCGCGTTTGCCGAGGCCATGACGGCGGCATGGTCCGACGAGGCCCGCGCCGTCGAGGGCCGGCCCGACGCGCAGGAGGAAGCGGTCGCGCTTTTCACCATGCACGCGGCCAAGGGGCTGGAATGGCCGATCGTCATTCCGGTCAACACCATGACCGGCGTCATGGCGCCGGAAAGCGCCGTCCTCGACCGCCAGACTGAGACCTTCTATTGCCCGGTCCTGGGCGTTCCGCCCGAGGGTTACGAGGTCGCGCGGCAGGCGGAAAAGGAGGAGCTGGACCGCGAACGCATTCGGCTCTGGTATGTCGCGGCCACCCGCGCCCGCGAACTTCTCGTTCTGCCCCGGCTCGACGCGACGCCCTCGAAATCTGCCTGGATCGGCCTCGTCGATCTGTCGCTCGCAGAGCTGCCCGGCCTTGATGTCTCTCACCTGCCTGCCGGCATCACGGCGATAGGCGCAGGAGCAAGCAACGCTCAGACGCGCGCGAGCTTCGCAGCCGAAGCCGAAACTATCGCCGCCGCGCAGACGCGATTGATCTGGCTTGCGCCCAGCCGGGATGAGAACGGCGCCGGGGCGGTCCTACAGGAGGAAGAAGCCGCTATTTGGACGGAATCGGCCGACGACCAGCCCCCCGAATTGGAGACATCTACCTCGGTTCAGGGCGGTCGCGAACGCGGCCTGATCCTGCATAAGCTCATGGAAGAGGTGCTGACCGGCGAAACCATGGATGCTGAGGTAGCCTTGGCCGAACGGGCCACGGACCTCATCCGCGCCCTCGGCCGATCTCCGGTCGCCGACCCGGCAAAGGGGCTGTCTGCTGAGGAAGTAGCGGCCTGTGTCGCCCGGACCCTGGCTCTGCCTGACATCGCGGCCCTGCGGCCGGGTCTTCTGGCCGAATTTCCCGTCTATGCCGCGCAGGTGACCGACGGCGTGGAAACCGCAACGGCCGGGATCGCCGACGCGCTGACAGTTGGCGGCGATGGCCGGCCGGTCGTGGTCATCGACTGGAAGAGCGACGTGAACCCCGACGCTCAGACACTCGACCACTATCGGGCTCAGGTCCGCGCCTATCTCGATATGACTGGCGCCGAGCGCGGACTCATCGTTCTGATGACGCGAGGAACGGTGATTGCCGTCTCGCCCTCGCCGCAGACTGTGGCGGCTTGAGGGAGAGAGACACGATGGCCTTCCGCAAGCGACCCACCGGCTCCAACCAGGACGACCTCTTCAACCCCGAGGTCGAATTTCTGCTGCCGGCTCGGCTTGCCATTGACGGCAAGGTGTTGGGAAGCCCTGTGCGCCAGTTGGCGGTTCCAGCGCGGCGTGCTCGTTGCCGGCTGCACCCCTTTGCCATCCGCCGCGTCAATGGTTACGAGACGACCTTGGAATCTGGCGAGATTCTGAAGATCATCAGTGCGAAGACGGCTACGCCATTGGAAGCCGATCTCATTCTCCTTGTGCCCGGCGCAACGGGGCCGGAACAGATCGCCGAAGCGCTCGAACTGGGTGAATACCGGTGGATGAATAAACTACCGACCAGCATCGACACGCTGGATCGTTCCGCGCGCACCGAGCGCCTGAAGGCTGTCTCCGCTTCCTGGATCGATGCGATTCATTTGCGCGAAGGACGAGCTGCGGCGGACGGTCAGCCAGCGCAGCCTGGCTTGCGGCGTCCACAGATCGGCGCGCTTCATGCCGCGCTTGCCCATGCGACGCGATCGACGGATCCCGCCACCATCGTCATGCCAACGGGTACGGGCAAGACCGAGACAATGCTGGCGCTCAATGCCAATCAGCGGTTCGAACGCCTGCTGGTGGTGGTGCCTACCGACGCGTTACGCGAGCAGATCGCGGGCAAATTCGAGACGTTCGGCGTCCTGAAACAGCAGACATGCCTCAATGAGACCGCAGCCTTCCCTTTGGTCATGCGGCTCTCCCATATTCCGACCAGTCAAGCCGAAGTCGATGAAATCTTCGACAGCGCCAATGTGGTCGTCACCACGATGCAGATCGCTGGCCGAGCGGAAGCCCCGGTTCAGGAACGAATGGCGGCCCGTGCATCGGCTTTGTTCATTGATGAGGCGCACCATATCGGCGCGCCGACCTGGTCGCGGTTCCGCGGCCTCTTCATCGACCGGGACCCGCCGCTTCCGATCGTCCAGTTCACCGCCACCCCCTTCCGTGAGGACGGCAGGCGTGTCGATGGCGAGTTCATCTATACCTACCCGCTCAAGAAGGCGCAGGCCGAGGGCTATTTCAAGCCTATCCGGTTCGAGGCTGTGTTCGGGCTCGATCAGCCCGATGCAGACCTTGCGATCGCCGAGAAGCTCGGCGAAGTGCTCCAGGCCGACCTAGAGACCGGCCTCAATCATCTCGCCATGGCGCGTTGCCAGACGATCGAGCGCGCCAAGGATCTCCACCAGATCTATAGCGCGATGTTCCCCGAGTTCCGCCCGGTCATCGTTCATAGCCAGCAGTCGATCCGCGAGCGCCGCGCGAACCTTGCCGCGCTGCGGCGTTTCGAGAGCCGGATCATCGTGTGCGTCGATATGCTGGGGGAAGGCTTCGATCTCCCGGAACTGAAGATCGCGGGCCTGCATGATCCGCACAAAAGCATCGCCGTCACTATCCAGTTCGTTGGCCGCTTCACCCGGCAGGATCCACGCTTGGGCGACGCGACGGTCATCGCCAACACCGGCGTGGACGACATCGATCGGTCGCTCGCCAAACTGTATGCCGAGGACGCCGACTGGAACGCCCTGGTCGAGGCTCTCAGCACAGCCAAAATCGACCGGCAGATTCGGCGCGCCGAGATGTTCAAGGGCTTTGTCGGCGATCTCAGCGACATTCCCTTGCAGACGCTCGAGCCGAAGATGAATGCCGTGGTCTATCGCACGTCTTGCGACGCCTGGGAGCCGCTGCGTGCCGAAGACCTGTATAATCCCGGCGTCTATCTTGGCATGAAGATCAACCCGCATCAGCGGGTGGCCATCTTCGTCACCCGCTCGGAGGAGCAGGCGGGCTGGACGACCGCTCAGCACGCCATCAACGTCGTCTGGGACCTGCATATGATGCACTGGGATCCCGACAAGAAGCTCCTCTATATCAGCAGCTCGGCCAAAGGCCCCTATGACCGTCTGGCCAAGGCTGTCTGCGGTGACACGACACGACGCGTCGAAGGTGAGGAAGTTTTTCGCAGCCTTCATGGTTTCAATCGCCTCATACTGCGGAACCTCGGGCTCACGCACCATCAGGGCCGTGGCGTGCGCTATTCGATGTATATGGGCGTGGACGTCGCCGACGGGTTGGACACCGCGAAATCGCAATCCCGTATCAAGAACAACGTCTTTGCGACCGGTTTCCTTGATGGCGTGCCGACCTCGCGCGGTTGCTCGGCCAAAGGAAAGTTCTGGTCAATCTCCCCGGTTCGAGACCTCACAGACTGGGTCGAGTGGTGCAGCGACATCGGCACGGCCGTCAACGATCCAGGCATCACCACCGATGGCGTCTTCAAAAGCGCCATGCGCCCCCGCCAGATCAACGAGCGGCCGAGCGTTCCACCCGTCGCGATCCACTGGCCGGAATCCCTGCTGACACAGATCGAAGACCGGATTGAGATCAGCTTCGACGACCTCCCCGCACCGTTCGTGGAATGCGACATCGAACTCGTCGGCCACGAAGCCACCGGGCCGCTGCGCTTCGCAGTGCGCAGCGACACGCAGATCGCCGAGTTCGAAATCGTGTTCGCGGAAGGCGGCGCCCGTTATCCGCAACGATCAGGGCCGAAGGCGACGATCAAGGTCGGCGGCAAGGTTAAGACGCTGTCGGAGTCTTTTGGCGAAGACTCCCCGCAGATTGATTTCGGGGACGGCTCTCTCCTGATCTACAGCCACCTCTATGCGCTGCCCGACGGTGTTCAGGTCGAGCCTTATCCTTCAGATCGAATTGAAGCGTGGAGCTGGTCCGGGACCGATATCCGAACAGAATCGCAAGGATTAGGAAAACTCACAGATTCCGTCCAGCGGCGCGTCATCGAGACCTTGCTCGCCGATGGAGATGGAGACGCATACGATCTGATTTTCGACGACGATGGAGCCGGAGAGATCGCCGATGTGGTGACGCTCCGCGTCACCGAAGGCCTTATCCAGGTCACGCTCCATCATTGCAAGTTTTCGAGCGCCGACACACCCGGTGCCCGCGTGAAAGATCTCTACGAAGTTTGCGGGCAAGCCCAGAAATCCGCCCGCTGGCGCGATCGACCCAGCCGCATGTTCACGCATATGCTTAGGCGTGAGAAGCTGCGCCTCGACAAGGGGCAAAGCTCTCGCTTCGAGCATGGGAATGCCGCATTCCTCAAAAGGTTGAAAGCGAGCTGGCAGGACTATCGCTACGAATATGACGTCCGCATCGTTCAGCCAGGCCTATCTCGGTCGGCGATCACCGAGGAAGGCCTGCATCTGCTGGCCGGGGTCGAGACCTATCTGCTGGAGACCCGTGCGATGAAACTAAGGGTCATTGGCAGCGCATAGCCGCCACAGCGCGCCTCATGCCCACACATCAGTCAGCCGCCGGTGCAGGTGCGACCACGCCCCGTCCGATTTGCACGCTAGAACACGACGCACTTCTACACCCACCGATTCTAGCTTCCATTCCACATCATCTATCGCCTTCTATCCCTCAAGGCAGATGGATGAAGGATTCTCAGATGAAGCACCAAGTCGAAACTGTCGTTAAGCGGACGATCCGGCGGCATCAACTCCGTGAAATGGTCCCGCTTGCCGACACGACGATCTATGACATGGAACAGCGCGGCGAATTTCCTCAGCGCTTCTACCTCACGTCACGCTGCGTGGTCTGGGATCTTTCCGAAGTCCAAGCCTGGCTGGAAGAACGGCGCCACGCCTCACGCGCCAAGGCTGTGAAGCGCGCCCCCATGCCCGACGTCCAACTCCGCAAAATCCGCCCCGTCAAACATCTGGCTCGGGCGTAAGCAGTTCCATTGTCGGCGGGTAAAGGGTCGGCGTGTATTTCTGGCCGGCAACCCAGGCGTCCACCAGGTTGGACCATTCCTGCATCATGTGCCGGCGTTGATGCTCGTATTCAGCCTTGTTGTAGATGCCCCGCGACGATCGCCCATCCTCGTGCGCCAGGCATTTCTCGATCCAGTCGCTGTTGAAGCCCAACTCGTTCAGCAGGGTTGAGCCCGTCCGGCGGAGATCGTGGACCGTAAACGACTCTAGCGGCAGCCCTTCTTTCTTGGCCCTTTCGACCACTGCCGTCGTGATCCGATTGAAGGTCGCGCGCGACATGGGGGCGTCGGCGTCATAGCGCGACGGAAGGACGTACTTCGAATTTCCGGCGCAGGTCTTGAGGGCGATGAAGATGTCGAGCATCTGCTGCGACAGATAGACATTGTGCGCCCTCGAGCGCTTCATCCGCTCCTTCGGGATCGACCAGACGGCGTTCTCGAAATCGACCTCATCCCAGACAGCATCCTGCAATTCGCTCTTCCGTACCATCGTCAGCAGGAACAGCTTCATCCCGAGCCGGATCGTCGGCAGCGTCGCCACATGCTCGAGTTGCCCGAGCATGATGCGGATCTCCGAGGGAGATAGCGACCGATCCCTCGGAACGAAGTGGGCGATCGAAGCCGGGCCAACGTCTTCGGCCGGATTAGCGACCTTCTCTCCGTGCAGGATGGCGAAGTCGAAGACCAGTTTCACGATGTCCCTGACATGGACCGCCGTTGCCGGCGCCCCACGCTCCTTCACCTTCGCGCACAGCCCTCGCAAATCCTCCGGCAAGATTTCCGGCAACAACCGACTGCGAAACGCCGGAAGGATGTCGCGCTCAAAGACCGATCGACGCATGGCCCGCGTACTATCGGCCATCCGTGCCTCCTGGAGCCATCGCTCGCCGAACTCGCCAAAGCTCTTTGCCTCCTGAATGCGACGTTTTTCGCGCTGCTTCTCTTGGGCCGGCGAGCGGCCTTCCGAGATGGCCCGCCTTGCATCGATCAGCTTTTCACGCGCCCGCGCCAGGGACAGGCCAGCGGGGCCATAGCGGCCGAGCGTCAACGTCTCACGGCGGCCGTTTAGCCGATAGTCCAAACGGAAAACGACCGCGCCCGAGGGCTGAACTACGACGTACATACCGTCACGATCCACGATCTTGTATAATTTGTCTTTTGGTTTCAGCGCTTTAATGGCTGCGTCAGTTAGCATCTGCGTCCTCCAAATCGGTCAAAAAATGCTGGAGAGCGCCCAATTATACCGTCAGACCAAAAATTGACTTCCTGATCTAATTTTTTCGTTATTTTTCAGCATATTATGCCAAAAAATATACCGTCATAAGCTCTCTTGCCTCTGACGGTATATGCGATTTTCGGCTGAGGCAAGATGCACCATACCGTCAGCCATACCGTCATTCCGGAGGCTAACCCGGCGATAGACGACGAAAGATGCCGAGATGTTTATTTATATATTTCAGTGCGTTATGTCGTGTTCCGGCGTATTTTCGGATACGCTAGGAGGGGCAAAAATCATTCCCACTCGATCGTGCCGGGCGGCTTCGAGGTGACATCGTAGACCACGCGGTTGATGCCGCGGACTTCGTTGATGATGCGGGTGGCGGCGCGGCCCAGGAATTCCATGTCGTAGTGATAGAAATCCGCGGTCATGCCGTCGACGGAGGTGACGGCGCGTAGCGCACAGACGAATTCGTAGGTGCGGCCGTCGCCCATGACGCCGACGGTCTGAACCGGAAGCAGCACGGCGAAGGCCTGCCAGATCGCGTCGTAGAGGCCTGCCTTGCGGATTTCGTCGAGATAGATGGCGTCGGCTTCGCGCAGGATTTCCAGCTTCTCGCGGGTGATGCCGCCGGGGCAGCGGATCGCGAGGCCGGGGCCGGGGAAGGGGTGGCGGCCGATGAAGCTGTCGGGCAGGCCGAGCTCCTTGCCGAGCACCCGCACTTCGTCCTTGAAGAGTTCGCGTAGCGGCTCGACGAGCTGCATCTTCATGCGCTCCGGCAGTCCGCCGACATTGTGATGCGACTTGATGGTGACCGAAGGCCCGCCGGTGAAGGAAACGCTCTCGATGACATCGGGATAGAGCGTGCCCTGGCCGAGGAAATCGGCGCCGCCGAGCTTCTTGGCTTCTTCCTCGAAAGTCTCGATGAAGAGCCGGCCGATGATCTTGCGCTTGGTCTCGGGGTCGGAAACCCCCTCGAGTTCGCCGATGAAGCGGTCGGAAGCATCGACATGCAGGAGATGCAGATTGTAGTGCTCGCGGAACATGGCGACGACATTGGCCGCCTCGTCCTTGCGCATCAGGCCATGGTCGACGAGGATGCAGGTCAGCTGGTCGCCGACGGCCTCGTGGATCAGCAGCGCGGCAACGGAGGAATCGACGCCGCCGGACAGAGCGCAGATGACGCGCTTGTCGCCGACCTGATCGCGGATCGCCTGAACCGCCTTGGCGCGGTAGGCCGACATCGACCAGTCGCCCTTGATGCCGGCGATGTTATGAATGAAGTTGCCGATCAGCTTGGCGCCGTCGGGCGTATGCACGACTTCCGGGTGGAACTGCACGCCGTAATATCTGCGCTTCTCGTCGGCGATGAAGGCGTAAGGCGCGTTCGAGGAGGTGGCGACCACTTCGAAACCTTCCGGCAGCGCCGTCACGCGATCGCCATGGCTCATCCAGACCTGATGGCGCGAGCCGTTCGACCACAGCCCTTCGAAGAGAGCACAATCCTTGTCGACTTCCAGGAAGGCACGGCCGAATTCGCGATGATGGCCGCTCTCGACCTTGCCGCCGAGCTGCATGCACATGGTCTGCTGGCCGTAGCAGATGCCGAAGACCGGGATGCCGCTGTCGAAGATGATCTGCGGCGCTCGCGGCGAGCCTTCGTCAACGGTCGAGGCCGGGCTGCCGGACAGGATCACGGCCTTCGGCTGCAGCCGCTTGAAGCCGGCTTCGGCGGATTGAAAGGGAACGATTTCGCAGTAGACGCCTGCTTCGCGCACACGCCGCGCGATGAGCTGCGTCACCTGGCTGCCAAAATCGACGATGAGAACGGTGTCTGGATGTGCTGTCTGGGTCATGGCGAGCCTTTAATGAAAAGCGCTTTCCCTGGCAATCGGGCAAATCACGCACGCGGTGATTTTATTGTCCCGATTGTCCTTACTTATGCTTGGCCTCCGGCCTCTCAGAACCAGAATACCCCGTCTTCCAGTGCCGTAAACAGTCCGTCGACGGCATAGGAGAGCTTGCGGTCGATCACATGCAGATATTCGGTCCAGTCGGAGATGTGCTGAAGTTCGACCTTCCCGTCGGAAATTCCGCGCAGGCCGATCAGCGGCAGGCTGTAGGTCTGGCAGGCGCGCAGCACGGCGAAAGTTTCCATATCGACCATGTCGGTGCCGATGCGTTCATAAGCTTCCAAGCCGGAGATGATGTTGGCGCCCGTCGAAAGGCTGCCCTCGGCAATGGTGGGGATGCGCAGCGGCAATTCGATCGTTGCCGGCAGATCGAGGAAGGGCGTGCGGCCCCTCTCGAAGCCGAGCGGCGAGGCATCCATGTCGCGGTAGGATACCGAGGTCACCTGGTAGACTTCCGTCTGCTCCAGCTTGGCGGAGCCGGCCGAGCCGAGCGAAACCACGAGATCTGGAAGATCGCCTTGGGCCTCCAGCTGGCCGATGGCGCGGGTGAGCGTGATCGCCGCTTCGACAGGGCCGACGCCCGTCATCAGCGGATCGATGCGCGAGCGCAGGAAGGGTCCGTACTCGGCTTCGGCCGCCATCACGAACAGGATCGATTTGCCCGACACCCGCTTCAATTCGAATTTCATCCGCTAATTCCCTCTCTGCCCCGGATGACCATCATCGTTCCCGTCATCGAGGCAATCAGTTTGGCCGGCCCGTCGCCGATGGCGTAGCCGCGGCCGTCGGCGACGATGATCGTCGTGCCGGGCTTGGTAACATCGCCACGAAACAGGAAGCGCTCGCCGCGCCCCGGCGACATCAGGTTGACCTTGAATTCGATCGTAAGGATCGATGCAGAGGGATCGATGACGCTGTAGGCGGCAAAGCCGCAGGCCGAATCCAGCGCGGCGGCAATGATGCCGGCGTGCAGAATGCCATGTTGCTGCGTCAGCTTGATATCGAAGGGCAGTTCTATCTCGACCGTACCGTGCTCGACACGCGTCAGCTCCGCGCCGATCGTCGCCATCGCTGCCTGCCGCGCGAAGCTCGTTCGGATACGGCTCCGAAAATCGCCGTTGGTCCCCGTCTCGTCTACCCCTGTCATGCAGTCCCCTTTCGCGGGTGCGAAATTGGCACGGAGAGGCCGTTTGGACAAGGGACATCTATCGCGAAAGAAAACCTTTTGAACGCCGCCACTGAGTCTCCTTGAGGCATCGATGGCGATCTGTCTAGGCTGGCCGCTTGATCCTGACGATATGCTGGTCCCAGGCGACATCGCTATGCGAGCCGAGGAAATCACCGTCATAGGAGGAAACGGCAAAGCCATGCTGGGCCGGTGCGATCCCGGCTGCATCGGCGACGCTTTCCACCTTCAGCACCTTGCCGGTCCTGGCATCCAGCGTCACCGAGGTCCCCTCGACCGGCGATGTCACGCCGACGAGGTTTTCGGCGCGATTGACGGCAATCGCGCCGACGTAATTGCCGAGCGCCCGCGTCGTATCGTCGGGCAGGGTGACGAAACGCAGGTCCTCGCCCGGCGCGAAGTGGCCGACGAGCGGCGGCAAGTCGTTGCGGTGGCCCTCATACTGGCAGGCGAACCAGACCCGGCCGCTGGCATCGATATCGACATGGCGCGTCGAGACGTGGGCATATTGCGCCGGCAGCGTGTGTTTCTCGATCAGCCGGCCGCTGGCGGCGTCGATCAGCGTCAGCGACGGTTCCATGTGGTCGAGGTTGAGCTTGGTGCGGCCGAAATCCGGATGGGTCTCGATGCCGCCATTGGCGACGATCAGATACCGGCCATCATCCGAAACCGTCATATCGTGCGGGCCGACGCCATAGGTCTCGTATTCGCCGATGCGGGCGAAGCGGTTGCCGCTGTCATAAAGCCCGATGATGCCGCGGTTGTTGTCGAAATCGTTCTCGCTGGCATAAAGCAGCCTGCCATCGGGCGAAAACGTGCCATGCCCGTAGAAATGCCGGCCCTCCTCGGCGGAAATGACGATGGGCTCGGCCTTGTTCCAGGGGTCGAAGATCATCGCATAGGTGCCGGGGCGGCGCGCAAAGGCGACGGTCTTGCCGGTCGCCTTCGAAAAGGCCATGCCATGCGCGCGGGCGGGCAGGGCGACCTGATCGACGATGCGCCCCTGTTCCGTCACCGTGGCGACGGCAAACGAACCGTCTGCTCTCCGGATGCCCGAGGCGTAGACAGCATCGGCCCGCTCCAGCGCCATCAAGGCACCGGGCTTCAGCGTCGCGAGGAAGGTCAGCCCCGCAGCTTTGACGAAGGCTCTCCGATCGATGAGGCCGCTGCGTATCACGCTCAGTCTCCGTCTGCGAAGGAGAAGCCGGCCGAGAGGCCGATGGCGCCGCCGTACGCGTCGCTGAAGCTGGTGGCGAGGTCGCGGCTGACGGAGAGCAGCTTGTCGATCTTGGTGCGCTCCGCATCGTTGCCGATGGCCGCCTCGATATCCGGATTGATTGATGGCGCCGTCGTTGCAAGCTCGTTCAGAAGGCTATCGATCTTCGTGGCGACCGCGTGCTTGTCCGATGGCAGCAGGCTTGCCATGTCGGCTTTTTCCCAGAGTGCCTTCAGGCCTTCGATATTGCCTGATAACGAGGTCCAGGTATTGGCCGAGCGCCAGTAGATCGCCATCTTTGGCCGTGCCGTTGCCTGATCGCCCTTGTAAAAGGTCTCCAGCCGCCGGTCGCGGACATTGGCCGCCCCATGCACCAGGATTCCGAGCAGTGCCGTCACGGCCTCCTTGTTGTCCATGAAATCATCGCTGGATTTGCCCGGAAACTTCCAGGATGTCTGCACCCCGCCGGGAGCATCCCATTCCTCGGCGATTTCCCTGGCGGTGTTTTCGATATTGCCGGCAACGGCCGCACCATAGCGGCAACGGAAACTCTGCTTCTCCTTGCCCAGAACGTCCGAACCGCTGCCGAAGAGCACATATTCCAGCGCCGTCATGCTCATCAGCGCCACGCTCTTGCCGGCGACGGCCTCGACCGTCGTGTCCTGCTCGTCCGCCTTGGCGATCAGCGCCTGCACCTGCTTGAGGCCGACGCCCTTGCGGTCGGGATAGAAGAGGATGTGCTCGAAGCGGTTCTTTTCGATGATCGGGCCGGTATCGACGATCTCGATGCGCGACCAGCTTTTCACCGTATCGCCGAAGGCTGATTTGGCGCCGGAAAGCGTTGCATCCGCGGGGTCGGCGCAAAGCGTCTTCATGGCGACAGTCAGTTTCGAGGCGGAGTCATGCATGGCACGGTAGCCGGGGCGGATTACGTCATCCACCGCCTTCTGCAGCACGGCTGGCGCGGCGGCCTCGTTCAGGCCGGCGCCAGTGGTCGTCGCATCCTCGGCATGAGCAGGCAGGGCCACGACGGTAAGCAGCAGGCTGGCGGCAAGAGCAATTCCAGCAAAAGTGCGCAGCGGTTTTGCGTCCGGAATTGCATGAAAACAATGGGAGGGAGCATTTGCGTGACTCCGTTTAGAGCGGAAATGCTCCGGGTGTTTCCAGTGGCGCATCAGAGGGACTCCAGAAAGTTGATGAGGGCTTGCCGGTCTTCCTTCGAAAGATCGGCGAATGCATTGCGGGCTTTTTCGGCCTCTCCTCCATGCCAGAGAATGGCTTCTGTCAGCGTGCGGCCGCGGCCGTCATGCAGATAGGCTTGCTGGCCGCTGACGGTCTGTGTCAGGCCTATACCCCAGAGCGGCGGCGTGCGCCAATCGCGGCCGGATGCCACGCCCACCTGCTGCCCGTCCGACAAGCCTTCACCCATGTCATGCAGCAGGAAATCGGAATAGGGCCAAATGAGTTGGAAGGCCTGCGGCGAATCCTTGCCGTCGCTGCCCTTGATACCGTCTCGCGTCACGAATTTCGGCGTATGGCAGGCCACACAGCCGGAGCGGTAGAACATCTCCTTGCCATGCAGCACATCGGAGGAGCCTGTCCCGCGTCGGGCCGGTACGGCGAGATTTTCGGAATAAAAGGTGACGAGAGGGAGCACCGGGTCCGGCGCTTCCGTATCGCCAAGGCGCTTCTGCACGCCGGTCGGCATGCTCAGGCAACGCGTTTCCTTAGGGGTGCAGTCGCCATGGGGATTGGGACGGTCCGGCGTCGAAATGCCGATGTCGATCGAGAAGGCGTCGGCCACCTGGTCGCGCACGGTTGCATTCTGCGCTTTCCAGCCGAAACGTCCGAGTGTGAGCTGGCCGGTGCGATGATCGCGAATGATGGCGGGACGGCCGCGTATGCCGATGCCCTTCTTATCGTCCGGGTCGGCATTGGCCAGAATATCGGCATCCGGAATGGCTTCGATCAGGCCAAGGCCGATCATCGGCGGCGCGATGCGCGCTGAAAGCGTGATGCTGGCGTCCATCGGCCCGTAGGCGAGATCGCTGACCCCGTATTGCGGTTTACGCAAGATCACGGTCTCCCCGCCGGCAAGCGTCACCGTCTCCTCGCTATAGCTGAGGGTTATCTTCCCTTCGGCGGCAAGACCGGGAACGGCAAGATCCTGCAGCTGAGCTCCATAGGTCGAATCCGGGAAATTCAGCGCGTGAAAATCCCTGACGGCGTGCTCTTCCTCCGGCGTTGCGGCGGTCCTTGCCAGGCGCAACACCATCGAGGTCGCGGCAGCTCCTGCTTCCTCAGGCGGATGGCCGCGCCCGTCGCGGACATGGCAGCTTTGGCAGGAGCGCGCGTTGAACAGCGGCCCGAGGCCATCGGAAGCCTGCGTGGAAGAGGGCGCCGAGACCCAAAGCTTGCGGAAGAGGGCATTGCCCAGATGAAAATCCTGGCCCTGTTCCTGGTTCAGACTGGCGGAAGGCTTGGAGAAGATATCGCGATTGACCTTGTCGATCGCGGTCAGGGCGCCGCCCTGCATCGCCTCATAGGGTTCGGCCTTGAGAAAATTGCCGGTTAGGCTGACAACATCGTGGACGCGCTTCAGTTCCTCGGGAGAAAGATCCGTGCGGCTGCTTGGAAAAGAGAGGATGTCGGCGGCGGCCAACGTGATCGAAAAAATCAAAAAAACCGCGGCGATAGCGGGCAAAAGGGCGCGATTGGCCGGTAAACCTGTCATGGGTAGCGGGGTGGCAGCGCCTTTACGCACTGCCACCTTCCCTCATTATTTCTTCTTGAAGACGGAGTTCGGGTTGTCCAGACTGTCCGAACCTTCGAGCTTGATCGCGCCGAGATCGAGAGCGGCGATCACGCGCTGGATGCTCTTCGTCTGGTCGAGCAGGCCGTCGATGGCCTTCTGGATGGTGGCATTGCCTTCCTTGTTGCCCTCGGCAATCATCTGGTCGTATTTCTCGACCGTCTCGCCGCGATGCACCAGCGCCTTCATGGCATCGAGCGTGGTGTCGAGCTTGCCTTCCATCTCCTTGTCGAGCGCCGGGTCCTTGGCCTTGACCAGATCATGCAGCGACGGACCCTTCATCCTGGTGCCGTCGATGCGGGTGTAGTTGCCGTTATAGGCAGACGCGATGCCGATGGCGTCGCCGTTATGCTCGTTATAGGTATTGTCGGAGAAGCAATCCTGCTCTTCTTCCGGATCGTGCAGCAGCAGGCCGAGCTTCATGCGTTCGCCGGCAACTTCGCCATAGGAGAGCGAGCCCATGCCGGTCAGGATGGCGGTGAGGCCAGCCTTCGGATCGGCTTCGACATGCTTGGTGGCTTCGCCTTCCGGCGCCCACTTGTCCGCCATGTCCTTCAGGTTGGCGACCAGCAGTGTCGAAGCGGACTTCAGATATTCGGCGCGGCGGTCGCAATTGCCATGCGTGCAATTCTTCGGATCGTAGTCGGTGGCCGCGCGTTCGCCGGCACCCGGTCCGGTGCCGTGCAGGTCCTGCCCCCAAAGCAGGAATTCGACGGCATGATAGCCGGTCGCGACATTGGCTTCGACACCGCCGGCCTTGTGTAGTGTACCCGACAGGAATTCCGGCGTCAGATGCGAGGCATCGACATCCTTGCCGTTGATCTTGATCGTCTTGTTGGCGATGACGTTCGCGACATAGAGTGCGTTTTCGTCGCTTTCCGTGCCGTAGGAGGCGTCCACATAGTCGATCAGGCCTTCGTCCAGCGGCCAGGAGTTCACCTGGCCTTCCCAGTCGTCGACGATCGGATTGCCGAAGCGATAGACTTCCGTCTGCGCGTAGGGAACGCGAGCCTTGATCCAGGCCGCGCGTGCCGCCTTCAGCGTCTTGTCGCTGGGCTCGGCGAGCAAAGCGTCGATCGCCTTGTCGAGTGACTGCGCCGCCGTCAGCGCGTCCTGATATTTGGCATGCGCCAGTTCGGTGTAATGCTTGAGGACGGCGGCCGGCTCCGGGGTGGCGGCAAAAGCAGGCAGGCCGGATGCGGCCGTCGCGGTAATGGCCACCGCAAGCGCGGCGCCGAAATTGATCTTCAGTTTCATGTTCCTCTCCTGTGACGGCGGGAGGCACCGTCAAAACTTGGTAATTTGTCTCATGTATGAAAAATAAACTTGTGTCAAATACTCTAGTTTAGAATGATTTTAAGACTGAAAGCCGCCGGGCTTTGCCGCCGCAAACGGAACGAATTTGCCCGCAAACATGCGGATACAGGTCTGATGGCAATTGTTGCTGGAGGCAGTCGAGGCTCTGTGACGGCAACGTAAGCGGGCTGGCGACAATCGGATGCCCGACCGCCGCCATACCCATCATGCCGCCAATGCGGCAATTCCGTCGTGGACAGGCTGAGTTCGGCTCACATCTTCCGTTGCAGGCGGCAGAAGAAGAATCCGTCCGTATCGGTGGTGGCCGGCGTCAATGTAATGGTCTTGCCGTCCGAGGAGCGGGGCTGCGGCGCGTCCTTGCCGAACAGCTTTTCCCAGGAGCTCAGGGTTTCCGTCACTTGGAAATCGGGATTCTGCGCCGCAAAGCGGTTCACCTGCACTTCGTTTTCTTCCGGCAGGACCGAACAGGTGACGTAAAGCAGCGATCCGCCTGGACGCACGAATTCGCCCGCCTGCGCCAGGGCTTCCTGCTGCTGGCTGGTGCGCTCGTCGAGGTTCTTCTGCGTCAGCCGCCATTTCGTATCGGGCCGGCGGCGCCACGTGCCCGTGCCGGTGCAGGGGGCATCGACCAGCACCTTATCGAACTTGCCGCGCAGATGGAGCAGGCCATTGCGCTCGTCATGGACCTGGACATTGCGGGTGCCGGCCCGCTTCAGGCGCTCGATGATCGGCGCCAGCCGTCGCCGGTCTGTATCATAGGCGTGGACCTGCCCCTTGTTGTGCATGGCAGCCGACATGGCAAGCGTCTTGCCGCCGCCGCCGGCGCAATAATCGAGCACCTGGTCGCCTTCATCAGGCAGGACCAGATCGGCGACGATCTGGGAGCCTTCGTCCTGTACTTCGAACCAGCCTTTTTGAAAGGAGAGCTCGGCGGTGACGTTCGGAAGGCGCGATGCACCTTCTCCGGCAGGAATGCGGATGCCGAAGCGGGCGACCTTCGATGCTTGGGCGCCTGCGCGTTCCAGCGCCTTCACGACTTTGGCGCGGTCGGCCTTCAGCGCGTTGGCGCGCAGGTCCAGCGTCGGGCGTTCGGAAAGAGCCTGCGCTTCGGAGAGCCAGCCGTCCCCGAAGGCTTGCTGGAAGGAGGGCTCGACCCATTCGGGAATATCGCCCTGGATATGGAGGGGAGCGTCTTCGAGCTTGCGGGCTGCAAAGGCAGCCAGTGCCTCGGCGCTCGGGGCTTCGGGCGCGAATTTATCGCCGTCGAGCTCGGCAGCCAGAGCCTCGGGCGTCAGGCTCCATTGGCGAAAGAGCACGGCATGGGCAAGCGCCGAAGGGCTGTCGTCTCCCATCAGCCAAGCGTGGGAAAGCCGCATGCGCAGGGCGTCGTAGACGATATTGCCGATCGCGGCCCTGTCTCCGGATCCGGCAAAGCGATGAGCAAGGCCCCAGTCCTTCAGGGCATCGGCTACCGGCCGCTTGCGCGTTTCGATATCGGCAAGAACTTCGATAGCCCCCTGTAATCGGCCACCCAGACGCATTCACACTCTCCTGCCTGCGCAGACCCGGAACCCGTTGGAGCTCATCTTGGGAATCTGCGCCCTACCAAAACCGCTGACGGCTCGCCAATCCGCGCAAATATGCCCATGGCGGCGGATTTTGAGACGTCTCAATCGCGTGGTAGCCGCGATTGGCCGAGAGAGCAAGCGTCATGCCGATTTGCCGTATTGTTCCGGCTGCCGGCGATTACTTCGAGGCGACGACCTCGTAGCAGATCTTAGCGGTACCCGAAGCGACCATGCCGATGTTCTGCGCGGCGGCACGGGAAAGGTCGAGAACGCGGCCCCGAATGAAAGGTCCACGGTCGTTGATGCGGACGACGACGCTGCGGCCATTGTGCCTGTTGGTGACCCGCAGACGTGTGCCGAAGGCAAGCGAGCGGTGGGCTGCAGTAAGATTTCTGGAACTCATGCGTTCCCCGGAAGCAGTTCGGGAGCTTCCCCCGTACCATGAAGCGCCACCGCAGCCAGCGGATGCAAATGCAGGAGTCGAAACGACAGCAAAGGAGGCGGATATAGTTGCGGCGATCGCCAAAGAACGTATGATTTTCTTCAAACCGATTTTTCCCTCAAGCTATTGAACTTGCGCCTGCGGTAGGCGGCGGGGCTTAAATCCGGCCAAAAGTGGCGAAAAAGTGCCATGTGAAATCACGGAATGTTACAGGCTGTAACATTTCTGGATGGCGGCAGATACTATGACTAATCGGTAAGTTTGCTGATTGTGGAAAAAACCTAATGAAATCAGTTAAAAATGAAATGATTTTTTCTCCCCCCATGCTGCAATGCGGGGCATCACAAAAAATAGAAAAATAATTTTCCAGATCCGCCATAATTGCTGCCGCATTTGTGCAATTTTAGAGGTCGTTAACCATAAATGCGGAGTAAATTGAACTAAGAGGGCCGGATAAGTAGGAATTTTCATGCGATTTTTCTCGATGTGAACGGCCGTTTCTCAGCCGCACCACCGCCCGGAGGACCAGAGTTCGGCAAGCGACATACGATACTCAGGGTAGCGGAAGGGGAAACCGAGCGCGCGTAATTTCGCATTCGAGACCCGCTTGTTCTCGCCGTAAAAAGAGCGCGCCATCGGCGTCAGCTCGGCTGTTTCGAAAGGCTGTTCCGGCGGTGGTTCGACACCCATCAGGCGGGCTGCCTCGACAATCACATCCTGCGGCGGCGCGGGTTCGTCGTCGGTGACATTATATATGCCGCCGAGCCTGCGCTCTGACAGGAAGCGGGCACAGAAACCGATATCCTCGACACGGATGCGGTTGAAGACCTGGTTCGACTTGATGAGCCGTCGCGCCGTGCCTTTTTCCAGATTGCAGAAGGCGTTTCTGCCCGGGCCGTAAATGCCGGAAAGCCGGAGCACGGCGACGGGAAGACCGAGCCTGATGCCGACGCGCATCCAGCCGTCCTCCGCCTCGACCCGCTCGACCGAGCGGTCCGCGACCGGATGCAGCGGCGTCTGCTCGCTGACCCAGGCGCCCTTGTGGTCGCCATAGACGCCGACGGTCGAGAGGTAGCAGATCCATTCCAGCTTCGGCATCAGCGCCTTGAGATTGAGCTGCGCCAGCCGCAGCAATGGATCGCCCGACTTGCCCGGCGCGATCGATTGCACCAGATGCGTCGCCGTTGTCATCGCCTCGGCCAGAGCCGGGTCGAGCGTCTCTCCATCGAAGACGAAGGCTTCGATGCCTTCCTTCGCCAGCAACGCCGCCTTGTCGCCGGAGCGGGTCGTGCCGGTGATGCGGATACCGGAACCCGCGAAAACCTTGGCGATGGCCGTTCCGGAATAGCCGCAGCCGAAAATCATCACATGCATCACCATACCCCCGCCAGTTTCCATTCGGCGCGAACCTCTTCGTCCGCTTCGTCATGCCTTTGTGCCGCAAATGCGGTGAACTCGCCAGCCGTCATCAGCCGCGATAGCGCCCAGACGGCCATCCCGCGCACCACGGGCGAGGGATCTGCGGCCAATTCGCGACACCTCTCTATGAGGGAGCGTTCGCCTGAATTGCCGGCTGCGATCAGCACATTGCGGATGAACCGGTCCCGGCCGATGCGCTTGATCGGCGAGCCGCTGAAGAAGGTACGGAAGGTCGCATCGTCCAGGCCAAGCAGGACGGCGATCGACGGTTCTCTCAGGTCGTCCCGCGCAACGAGCTTCATTTCCGATGCGTCGCTTGCGAACTTGTTCCAGGGGCATACGGCGAGGCAGTCGTCACAGCCATAGATGCGATTGCCGATCAACGGCCGAAGCTCAGGATCGATCGGCCCCTTGTGCTCGATGGTCAGATAGGAAATGCAGCGGCGCGCATCGAGCTGGTAGGGCGCAGGGAAGGCCGATGTCGGGCAGACGTCCAGACAGGCCCGGCAGGAGCCGCAATGGTCGATCTCAGGCTCATCCGGCTCCAGATCGGCCGTGGTGAACATAGAGCCTAGAAACAGCCAGGAGCCGAAAGCGCGGCTGACGAGATTGGTATGCTTGCCCTGCCAGCCGAGGCCGGCCGCGCCTGCCAGCGGCTTCTCCATGACGGGTGCCGTATCGACGAAGACCTTGACGTCCTCCTTTGACCGGGCCGCGAAGCGCGTCGCGATCTCCTTCAGCCGTCCCTTGATGATATCGTGATAATCGCGGTTTCGCGCATAAACAGAGATCGCCGCCGTGTCCCTCCTCTCCAGAATGCCGCGAGGATCTTCGTCGGGACCATAATTGAGGCCGAAGACGGCGATGGAGCGGGTTTCGTTCCAGAGCACGCGCGGATCGGCGCGCCGCTCGCGTGTCTCCTCCATCCAGCCCATGGTGCCGTGACGGCCCTTGTCGAGAAAGTGGCCAAGCCGGATCGCTGCCTCGGGAATGGCGTCCGGCCTGGTGATGCGGCAGAGATCGAAACCCTGCGCGAGCGCTTCCTGCCGCAGGAAGGCGGTCAATGCTTTCCGGCGCTTGTCGGCTTTTTCCGCTTCACGATCATCGGGCATAGCGAGCCCTCGTCAGAAATCCAGATCGGCGTAGTGCGAAACCGGGGTAACGCCGCGCACGCGCTCCGCCAGGATCGGCCGGAAGGATGGGCGCGACTTCAGCCGCTGATACCATTCCTTGGCCACCGGCGATTCCGTCCAGTCGATCTCGCCGAGATAGTCTAACACGGAAACCGATGCGGCGGCGGCAAGATCGGCATAGCTCAGCCGTTCGCCGGCCAGCCACTGCCGCGAGCCTGCCAGCCAGGACAGATATTTCATATGCTGACGGATATTGCCGCGCGCCATGCGCATGACCTTGGAATCGGGTGCGCCGCCGCCCTGTTCGGCGGTCATCTGCAGCTTGAAGACGCGCTCGCGCGTCAGCGGCCGCGTCACATCCTGCTCCATCTTCTGCATGAACCATTCCGTCAGCCGGCGGATTTCGGCGCGCTGGAACGGATCTTCGGCCAGAAGCCGGCGGTCGCGCTTCAGAACGCCGTGCGTCTCGTCGAGATATTCGGAAATGACGGACGCGCCGCAGAGCGCCCGCATGCTGTCGTCGACATAGACGGGCAGGGTGCCGGCCGGATTGAGCGCCAGGAAATCGCGTCGCTTTTCCCAGGTCTGCTCCTCTATCAGTTCCGTCTGATAGCCATATTCCGTCAGGATCAGACGAACGAACCGTGAGGAGGATGACATGGGGTGGTGATACAGCGTCGGCATTGGTACTCGGGTGTTTCTGATTGATGCTATGGAGCTTTTTGGTCGCGATACTGCGACCCTAGTCATTTGTCATCGGTTGAAGCTATAGGATCTTGGCCTAGTTTGCACAAGCGAATCGGGCCGCCCTGCCGTTTGACAAAGGACACGATATGGCTGAACAAATTATTATCGCGCTGGTTTTAGGCCTTGTGGAGGGGCTTACGGAGTTCATTCCGGTCTCTTCCACCGGCCATCTGATACTTCTCGGACATTTTCTCGGCTTCCAGTCGACCGGCACTTTTGAAGTTTTGATCCAGCTCGGCGCGATTCTCGCCATTCTGCTCGTCTATTTCAATCGGCTCATCCAGATCGCCAAGGCGCTGCCCGTCAGCGTCAAGGCCCGTCACTTCGTTCTGGCTGTTCTCTTCGGCTTTCTTCCGGCCGCCCTCATCGGCGCGCTCGCCCATGACTTCATCAAGAAAGTGCTGTTCAACTCACCGATGGTGATCTGCATCTCGCTGATCCTCGGCGGCATCGTCTTGCTTGTCGTCGATAGAGTCCGGTTCAAGCCGAAATATACCAGTGCCTATGAATTTTCCTGGCCGCTGGCGATCAAGATCGGCTTTTTCCAATGCCTGGCCATGATCCCCGGGACGTCGCGCTCCGGTTCCACCATTGTCGGCGCCCTGCTGCTCGGTGCCGACAAGCGTTCGGCCGCGGAATTTTCTTTCTTCCTGGCCATGCCGACCATGGTCGGTGCCTTCACGCTGGATTTGTGGAAGAGCCGCCACGACCTCAGCATGGCCGATGGCCAGTTGATCGCGATCGGCTTCGTCATGGCTTTTATTTCCGCGCTGTTCGTCGTACGCGCGCTGCTCGATTTCGTATCACGCCGCGGTTACGCCCCTTTCGCATGGTGGCGCATCGGCGTCGGCACGGTCGGCCTGATCGGGCTCTATTTCGGTTGAGCCGATCGTCCCTGCAGCAACCGCTAAGAAAATGAAGGCCGGTGAAAACCGGCCTTTTTCATGCTCGATCAGTTCGAGGAGGAAGAGGTGTCGATGGAGCCTGTCGTGCAAGGATCGACGCCATAGGTCGGCGCACATTCGCCCTTGATCGAGGCGATGCTGCCGCGGGCGACGAAAGAGCCAGCGAGAATCACCAGTGCCGCGCACGCAAACAAAAGCGCGATAGACTTGCCCATCGAAGAATGCCTTTCCGCAGAAGTGTGAAGCGCGCCACGGACCGGTTCATTGTCCAAGCCTGAGACGCGCGGCTGTGTTAGTCAGTGAGATGAGCAATAGCAATAAATCTTCATGTTAAATTTGACGTTAATGCTACTATTTCCGCACTGCGTCTTTTAGGCAACGCTAAGCTGTGAATCATCGCAGTGCCGTGCGCCATATATGGCGCGCAAAGGTCGCCGTAACGCATTTAATCTGCTGCATGATTTTGTCCTGAAATCGATCCCGATCCAGGAAATTATGCGGAAGGTCTTTTCGATCTTCCGAAACTCGATTCCGGCTTTGGCAGGCCCAAAAAAAACCGCCCGACGAGGCCGGGCGGCGCATAATTCTCATCGAATTGCCGAATCGTCAGGCAGCCTTGCCCGAACCTGTGAACTGACCCTGCGGCCGATAGCGCACCAGATAGGACGGCAGCACGGAAGCGAGCAGGGTCGGCAGCAGGCCGATACCCTTCAGCGTGCGTCCTTCCGCTTCCGCCTGCTTGGAAACGACATTGTCGCTCTTCAGCAGGGTCACCTGATCGGCCGTGATCGGTGGCTTGATAAGCGGCACCAGCGAAGCGATCGAGCCCGCCAGCGAGGCGAGGCTGAAGGGGATGGAGACGAGCGCCTTCTTCCGGCTGATGACGGAAAGGGTGGTCTCGAGACATTCGCGGAAGGACAGCACTTCCGGACCGCCGAGCTCATAGGTCGTGCCGGCCTTCAGCTTGCCGTCGACGGCGCGGGCAACGGTCTCGGCGATGTCCCCGACATAAACGGGCTGGAACTTCGTCTTACCGCCGCCGATCAACGGCAGGAACGGCGCCGTGCGCGACATGTCGGCAAACTTGTTGAAGAACTCATCTTCCGGTCCAAAGACGATCGAGGGCCGCAGGATGATTGCATCCGGCTTGATCGACAGGATCGCAGTTTCGGCGCGAGCCTTGGTGCGGGCATAGGCCGAAGCCGAATTGGCGTCGGCGCCGAGCGCCGAAATATGCGTCAGCGAAGCGCCGGCGCCACGTGCAGCTTCCGCAATGGCCTTGCCGCCGAATTCCTGCGCGGCTTCGAAGGTGTTGCGACCGCTCGGCGCCAATATGCCGACGCAGTTGACGACATGCTGAGCGCCTTCGACGGCGCGGTCGATGGAGTTGCGGTAGCGCACATTGGCCTGAATGATCGAAATCTGGCCGAGATTGCCGAGCGGCTGCAGGAATCCGGCAAGATCGGGACGGCGCACGGCGACACGGATGCGATAACCGCGCTTGGCAAGCGCACGCACGACGTGCCGCCCGATGAAGCCTGATCCTCCAAACACGGTCACGAGCGGCGGGAGGTTGGACAGGGTCATGGCAGGCTCCTCGAAAGGCTTTATTGGGCTGATCTGGTTTCGTCTTAGCCGATCCGCGCGCCGAGGTGAAGTGCTATCGCGCTGCATTGCACCTCGGCTTTTCGCTGGGTTCAGATGCCTTCGACGACCACCATTTCGGCGTCCGCCACCTGCTGGCGGATTTTGGCTGCGATCTGGTATTCCGGCGAGTTGTAGCAATCGACGGCATGCTGCAGCGAAGGAAATTCGATGACGACGTTGCGGCCGCGCGCCTGTCCTTCAAGCGGTGTAAACGCACCGCCGCGGGCAAGAAAGTTCGCGCCGTATTTCTCGAAGGCAGGCTTGGCGGCTGCGACGTAGTCCTTGTAGCGCTCGGGGTCGCGGACATCCACGCGCGCGATCCAATATCCCTTTGCCATATGTTCCTCCCTGCTTGCTTCTGTATCTTAGAGCGCGGCATCCATTTCGGCGAGGATGGCGTGGGCTGCCTCTTTCGGATCGGCCGCCTTGACGATCGGCCTTGCGACGACGAGATGGCTCGAGCCGGCCTTGATGGCATCCGCGGGAGTCATCACCCGCTTCTGGTCGCCCTTGTCGCTGCCTGCCGGTCGGATGCCCGGGGTTACCAGCGCCATATCCGGACCGATGATCCTGCGCACCGCGGATGCCTCTTCCGCCGAGCAGACGATGCCGCCCATGCCGGCCAGATGCGCCTGTTCGGCCCGGCGCAGCACCAGCGTATGCGGATCATATTCGTAGCCTGCGGCAATGAGATCCTGTTCGTCCATCGAGGTCAACACGGTCACGCCGAGCAGGCAGAGGTCGGAGCCCTTGGCGGCTTCGACGGCCGCTTTCATGGCTTTCGGATAGGCATGCAACGTCAGCATCGACATGCCCATCTTGACGATATTCTCTACGCCAGAGGCCACGGTGTTGTCGATGTCGAGCAGCTTCATGTCGAGGAAGATCTTCTTGCCGCTGGCGGCGAGATCGCGGGCGAATTCCAGCCCGCCGGCAAAGGCGAGCTGATAGCCTATCTTATAGTGGAGGATATCGCCGCCGAGGGCACCGACCACTTTTTCGGCCTCCTGAAGGTTTGGAACATCCAGTCCAACGATCAAGCGGTCGCGTGCGGTCATCTCAAGCCCATCCCATCCAGTCTTCCATGGGTGTCCAGTCGCATGAGACGGCGCGCTTCGCAAGATCGAAACAGAAAAGATTGCCGCCGCCCGGCGGCTGATCGCCCTGCCGCGCGATCGGTTTTCCTTGCAGATGACATTTCAGCAGCGTGCCGACGCCGCCGTGGCCGACGAAGGCGATCGGCATTTGCGGATCATGCCGCGCGAGCACGTCCTCGACGTTGGAGATGATCCTCGCCTGCGCATCGATGGCGCGCTCCCAGCCTTTGAAGCTTTCATGCGGATGGGCGAAGAACCAGTCGGCTGCTTTCTCGAATTCGGGAGGGGTCAGGAAACCCGTGGCGCTGCGGTCGTTTTCGTGCATGGCCTCGATGATTTCGACGGCCGCACCGTTTGCCGCCGCCAAAGCCTCGGCCGTTTCGATCGCCTTGCGTTCGCCGCTGGAGACGATGAGGCCGAGCTTGCTGGCCCAAGGCCGGCTCGCCGCCATCCGCGCTCGCTCAGCACCTGTTTCGGACAGCCCCCATTGCGGCACCGGCACATCCGGATCGATGCGCACCTGCGGGTGCGTAATATAAAGAGCGTACATGGATACCCTCGACGACCGTCTCAGCCGCGGCTGTAGACCCAGAGCTGGGCCGGTGGAATGTTGCGGACGATGAAATCGAAATGGCGGATATGATAGCGATCCGGCTTAGCGATGATCGGCGAAACCGGTCCATAGGAGATCTGTACCACCGGACGGCCGGGCGGCATGCGATCCAGCAGGCTTTCCAGCAACGCGACGCGCGCCTTCATCGGGAAATTGAGGAGGGGAATGCCCGAGACGACCGAATCGAAAACCTGCCCGCGCAGCACGCCAAGCGTCGTATCGAGATCGAAGGCATCGCCGTTGATGAAATTGACGCCGGGGTAGCGGCGCACGAGGTGATTGTAGAAGTCGGTGGAATATTCGATGGCGACAAGATTTTGCGGCTCGACGCCGCGTGCGAGGATCGCCTTCGTAATGGCACCCGTACCCGGCCCGAGTTCCAATACGGGCAGGCCGGATTGCGTGTTGATGACGCTCGCCATCTTGCGGGCGGTGATCGAGGAGGTCGGGACAATCGAGCCAACGGTTTTCGGCCCTTGCATCATGCCCTTGAAGAAGCGAATCTCCTCGTCGAATTTCTTGCCCAGCCGTTCTTTGAGACGCAGCGCCATGCTCTCCCCCCCCACCAAATGTTACGGTCGCGACTTACTACCGTTTCTCTCAATCTTGCAATGCGATGACGCAATAAAAAGAGAAAATGTCGCAATCCACAAAGGACCAAATAAAAACGCCCCTGCGTTGAATAAACGCATAAAAGGGCGTTTTTGTTTCGCCAGAGCCAGATGATTTCTGGTCCGTTCGGCCTGAAATCATCTGATCCTTGAGTCGAGAAAGTGGAGTATGGTGTCGTCCGAAAAACCGCTCACACTTTTCGGCATCATGCTCTAAACGCGCATCGGCATCAGCACATAAAGCGCGTCGTCGCCGGCCGTGTCGCGGATGAGCGTCGGCGAACCGGCATCGGCCAGCAGGAACACGGCAGAATCGCCTGAGAGCTGTGCGGTGATGTCGAGCAGATACTTGGCATTGAAGCCGATTTCCATCGGATCCATCTCGTAGCCGACGGCGACTTCTTCCGTTGCACTGCCCGAATCCGGGTTGTTGACCGTCAGCAGAAGCTGGCCGTCCGACAGCGCCAATTTCACGGCGCGGCCACGTTCCGACGAGATCGTCGAGACGCGGTCGACGGCCTGCGCGAAGGTCTGGCAATCGACGCGCATTTCCTTGTCGTTATTGGCCGGGATAACACGCTGATAATCCGGGAAAGTACCGTCGATCAGCTTCGAGGTCATGACGATGGAGCCGATGGTCAGACGGATCTTGGCGTCGGAGACTTCGACGGTCACGATCGTATCCGGTGCATCCACAAGCTTCTGCAGTTCGCCGACCGTCTTGCGCGGGATGATGATGCCGGGCATGCCCTCGGAGCCCGAGGGGGCGCTGACATCGGCACGCGCCAGGCGATGGCCGTCGGTGGCGACGGCTCTCAGCTTCAGGTCGCCGCCGCTTTCGATCGTGTGGAAGAAAATGCCGTTCAGATAGTAGCGCGTCTCTTCGGTGGAGATCGCAAACTGCGTGCGGTCGATCAGCATCTTCAGATCGGCGGCTTTCAGCTTGAAGGAATGGCTGAAGCTGCCGGCAGTGAGATCCGGAAAATCCGATTCCGGCAGGCACTGCAGCGAGAATTTCGAGCGGCCGGAGGCGACCGTCATCGAGCTGCCATCGGTGTTGGTGGCAAGAAGCACCTCCGAGCCGTCTGGCAGCTTGCGCACGATATCATAAAGCAGATGCGCGGGAACCGTGGTGGCGCCGGCCTGTTCGACATTGGCGGGCGTCGCCTCGGTGATTTCAAGATCGAGGTCTGTCGCCTTCATGTCGAGGCTGGTGCCTTCGGCCTTCAGCAGCACGTTGGACAGGATCGGGATCGTGTTGCGGCGCTCGACCACGCGATGGACGTGGTTCAGCGACTTCAGGAGGTTCGACCGCTCAATTGTTATACGCATGGATGCTACCGCTTTCGACCGTGACTTGCCGGGCGGCCCGAGGCGCCCGAGCGACATGTTTTCGGACGAGGCCCGAAAGATTGGACAGGCAACTTGGCAGACTTCTCCATCCGAATGCAAGAGGCATGGGCGATTTGCCGGGCGGCAATTCGACATTTCGTCGACAATGCTCCACAGGAATTGCGCCGCTCTTGCCGTCGGCACGCGCCTCGCCCATAAAGGCCGGGAATACGAAGTGAAGTCAGGACCGGCATGAACGAAGAGCAATCAGGCGGCGGAACGCGCAGTTTCCGCCTGCACAACAACCAGATTCCGGCCCGTCCCCTCGAACCGGCGCTCTATCTCGTCGCCACGCCGATCGGCAACCTCGGCGATATCACGCTGAGGGCGTTGGAAACGTTGGCCGGCGCAGACGTTCTGGCCTGCGAGGACACGCGTGTTACCCGCGTCCTGCTCGACCGCTACGGCATCCAGAACAAGCCCTATGCCTATCACGAGCACAATGCCGATGAGGCAGGCCCGCGGCTGCTGCAGGCGCTGGAGGCCGGCCGTTCCGTCGCACTGGTGTCGGATGCAGGCACGCCGCTCGTCTCCGATCCCGGCTACCGGCTGGCAACGCAGGCGATCGAGGCTGGCTGCAAGGTTGTTCCCATTCCCGGTGCTTCGGCGCCGCTGGCGGCCCTCGTCGGCTCCGGCCTGCCGAACGATGCTTTCTTCTTTGCCGGTTTTCTGCCGGCAAAGGACAAGGGCCGGCGCGATCGGCTGGCGGAACTTGCGGGCGTTCCCGCAACCCTCATCTTCTTTGAATCGCCGCATCGCATCGCCGCCACGCTTGCCGCCGCCGCCGATGTGCTCGGCGGCGAGCGCAGGGGCGCGGTCTGCCGCGAACTGACGAAGACCTTCGAGGAATTCCGCCGCGGGTCGCTGTCCGAACTCGCCGCGTTCTATGACGCCGTCGAGAATGTGAAGGGCGAGATCGTCTGGCTCGTCGGCCCGCCGGCGGAACGCGTTGCGGCGGAGGCCGATGTCGAGGCCATTCTGGCCGATCTTGCCGGAACGATGCCGACAGCCAAGGCGGCAACGGAGGCCGCGCATCTTACCGGTCTGCCGCGAAAGGAGCTTTACCAGCGCCTGCTCGACATGAAGGAGCGTCATGAGTGAGACAGGCGAACGGCTGAAACGGCAAAAGGCCTGGCGGCGTGGTCACATTGCCGAATATCTTGCCGCCGTCTTTCTTATGCTCAAGGGCTATCGGATCGTGGCGATCCGCCATCGCACCAGGCTCGGCGAAATCGATATCATTGCGCGCAAGGGCGATCTCGCCGTCTTCGCCGAGGTCAAATCGAGACGCGATGAGCAGGAGGCGATCGACGCCGTTTCCTTCTCTTCACAGAGACGCATCCGTGCGGCCAGCGACCTTTGGCTCGCCCGGCAGCCGGATTTTGCCCGCCTGTCGCAGCGCTATGATATCGTCGCCATATTGCCCGGCCGATGGCCGCGGCATTTTCCGGACGCCTTTTGAGCGCGGCGTTACAGCAACGTCACAAAATCAGCCTATTGCCGGGCCGATAAGCGCTTGCGACTTCCGCCGCGCTCGCAATCCTATTTCGACAGGTCTCAATATGATCCGCAACACCGTTTCCGCTTTCGCCGTTCCCTCGCAGGAGGAGCGCAACAGCTTTGCTGCGCTTGAAAAGACCCCTGCCGTTCATGCCGGGAAGCTTTCGTCGCTCCCCTGTCTGAATGCGGTGCGCGTCGGCGGGACGGGTGCCAAGATCGAGGCCCTGTCCTTCCCGTTCACGGCTGCCGCCTGGAATCTCGAGCGCTGCCTGTTTCCGGAGGAAAGTGCTGCCAAGCTTCGGGGAACTGGAGCGTCGCTCATCCTGTTGTCCGAGATGGACCAGGGCATGGCCCGGACCAAGCAACGCGATCCGACCGCCGTCATCGCCGACGAACTCGGCATGAACCATGCCTATGGCGTCGAGTTTCTCGAACTCAGCCTCGGTTCGGAAATCGAGCGTTCCTACTGCCGCGACGATTTCAACGAGAAGGGCTTTCATGGCAATGCGCTGATGGCCTCCGTCGCCCTGAAGGATGCTTTCATGATCCGTCTACCGGGCGAGGCTGTATGGTTCAACGACAGCAACGAGCAGCCGCGCATCGGCGATCGCTGTGCCGTCGGCGCTGTCGTTAAGACCGCAGCCGGCCCTATGGTCGCCGTTTCAGTTCATCTTGAAAGTGTCGCGACCGCTGCCTATCGCGAGCGGCAGATGGCGGCGTTGATCGACGAGGTTGAAGGTTTCGCACCCGGCCTCCCGATCCTGATCGGCGGTGATCTCAACACCGGCAATCACACCGGCGGCGATTACTCGACCGATACCTTGTTCGCCATGGCCGAAGGCCGCGGCTTCGAATGCCACGGCGGCCCGCTGGATCAGACGAGCACGCGCCCGAGCCTGATCACGCGCTTTCCCGATCGCACCATGAAGCTCGACTGGTTCCTCACCCGTGGTTTGAAGATCGGCGAAAGCCACCTCGTTTCCTCTCTGAACGAAGAGGGCAAGCCGCTCTCCGATCACGACATGATCCTCTGCACAATCGAAGGTTTTTCCGCCTGATCGCTACAATCGTTAAAATGCGCTGGGTTTGATGAACCCTGCCGTTACCCCTTCCATGCGATGGATCTTAGATACGCATGGAATTTTGGGGGATTGCATGGTTCTGAAAATGATATTGGCGAGCATGGCGGCCTTTGCCGCGCGTGCCGCGCCGGACGTCGTCACAATGCCGCGGTCGAAAAGCTTCATCGCCGGCGCCAGCGGCGAAATGGAAATGAAACCGTCGCCGATCGAGCCGTCCTGGATCCTGGCGGGCAATCCCGTTGCCCGCATCGCCGAGCATTCGCGCGGGCAGGACGATGCCGCGTTGACGGCGCTGTGGGATTGTACGGCAGGCGAATTTCGCTGGTATTTCGGCTGGGACGAAACAGTGATGATCCTTGAAGGCGAAGTGCATATCACCACGGAAGACGGTGTCGAGCGCATGCTGAGCGCCGGCGATGTCGCCTATTTCGCCGGCGGCACTTGGGCGACATGGCGCATCGACAGCTATCTGCGCAAGGTCGCCTTCTTACGCAAGCCGTTCCCGAAGCCATTGAGCATGGCCTATCGCCTGCGCAACTTCGTCCGGCAGGGCGGCGCACAGGGACTGGCCGCCTAAGCGCGGCCGGCCCTGGCAAAAGACGTTCCGCACGAAGGCATACCTGACGGAAGTCCTTGAATGGCCGTTGCGTTTGGAGGCGGGCCGACCTACATCTGTCCGCAAATTCGAGCGAGGGCTGACTATGGCTGGTATCAAGAATGTTGCGGTCCAGATGGACCATGTCCGGAGCATCAATATTGCGGGCGACTCGACCTTCGCCATGAGCCTCGAAGCCCAGAACCGCGGCTACAAGCTCTTCCACTACACGCCCGAGCGGCTGAGCATGCGAGACGGCAAGATCTATGCATCCGTCGAGCCGATGATCCTGCGCGACGTCAAGGGCGATCACTTCGAGCTCGGCGAGCCGGAGCGCGTCGATCTCTCGACCATGGATGTCGTTCTGCTTCGGCAGGACCCGCCCTTCGACATGGCCTATATCACCTCGACGCATCTGCTGGAGCGCATCCACCCGAAGACGCTCGTCGTCAACGACCCGGCCTGGGTGCGCAACTCGCCCGAAAAAATCTTCGTCACCGAATTCGCCGATCTGATGCCGGAGACGCTCATTACGCGCGATGCCGGCGAAATCCGCCGCTTCCGCGAGGAGATGGGCGACATCATCCTGAAGCCGCTTTACGGAAATGGCGGCGCTGGCGTCTTCCACTCGACGCGCGACGACCGCAATCTCTCGTCCCTGCTCGAAATGTTCGGCCAGCTCTTCCGTGAGCCCTTCATCGCCCAGCAATATCTGCCTGATGTCCGCAAGGGAGACAAGCGCATCATTCTCGTCGATGGCGAGGCTGTCGGCGCGATCAACCGTGTGCCGGCCGAGCATGATGCCCGCTCCAACATGCATGTCGGCGGCCGCGCCGAGGCGACCGAGCTGACGGCGCGCGAGAAGGAAATCTGCGCCCGCATCGGACCGGCGCTGAGAGAGCGCGGCTTCCTGCTCGTCGGCATCGATGTCATCGGAGATTACATGACCGAGATCAACGTGACGTCGCCAACGGGTCTTCGCGAAGTGAAGCGCTTCGGCGGCGCCGATATTGCCAGTCTGCTGTGGGACGCGATCGAATCCAAGCGGGCCTGATCGGCACCTCCCTTCCACATTTTCCAGCTGAATAGTCGCATTCCCCCAGGGACGTAGACGCTTCGGCGTGCCAAGGTGGAGTTTTTGTTCGTTTATTGTTCTTGTTTCATTCCTTATCTTGTGCCAGATTGCAACTCGAAGTTTGTCGATCGGAGTAAGTAACGGCAAACGGGTTGGGCGACAGGGGGCAGGGAATGGTAGCGCGTGTCAGTACGGTCGCGTTTCAGGGCATTGAAGGCGTACCCGTCGAGGTGCAGGTGATGATCGCGCCCGGCAAGGTGCTGATGCACATCGTTGGCCTGCCCGATAAAGCCGTGGCAGAAAGCCGGGAGCGGGTGCAGGCGGCATTGCACGCATCCGGCCTCGCGCTGCCGCCGAAAAAGGTCACGGTCAATCTCGCGCCGGCGGACTTGCCGAAGGAGGGCAGCCACTTCGACCTTGCCATCGCGCTCGGTCTGATGGCGGCGCTTGGCGCGATCCCCGCCGATGCCCTGTCGTCCTACACGGTCATCGGCGAACTCAATCTCGATGGCACCATCGCGCCTGTTGCCGGCGCGCTTCCCGCGGCGATCGCCGCCAATGCCATGGGCAAAGGACTGATATGCCCGGCCGAAAGCGGCCCGGAAGCCGCCTGGGCCGGCAAGGAGATCGATATTCTGGCGCCGCGCAGTCTGATTGCGCTCGCCAACCATTTCCGCGGCACGCAGGTTCTATCGCGGCCAGAACCCTCCATTCGTGCCAGTGCCGCCAATCTGCCCGACCTTGCCGATATCAAGGGCCAGGAAAGCGCCAAGCGCGCCTTGGAAGTGGCGGCGGCCGGCGGGCACAATCTGCTTTTTGTCGGGCCGCCCGGTTCCGGCAAGTCGATGCTCGCCTCACGCCTGCCGTCCATCCTGCCGCCCTTGTCGACAAACGAGCTGCTGGAGGTGTCGATGATCCATTCGATCGCCGGCCAGCTTTCCGGCGGCAAGCTCTCGGATCGGCGGCCCTATCGCGCGCCTCATCACTCCGCCACCATGGCGGCGCTCGTCGGCGGCGGTATTCGCGCCCGGCCGGGCGAGGTCTCGCTCGCCCATCACGGCATTCTTTTCCTCGATGAGTTGCCGGAGTTTTCGCCGCAGGCGCTCGATGCGCTGCGCCAGCCGCTTGAAACCGGCGAATGCGTCATTGCGAGAGCAAACCACCGCGTCTCCTATCCGGCCGGCATCCAGCTCGTCGCGGCAATGAACCCGTGCCGCTGCGGCATGGCTGGCGAGCCGGGCCATACCTGCGCCCGCGGACCACGTTGCGCTTCCGATTATCAAGGCCGGATTTCCGGTCCACTGCTCGATCGCATCGACATCCGCATCGACGTGCCTGCGGTCTCGGCCGCCGATCTCATCCGGCCGACGGTGGCCGAAAAGAGCGCCGATGTCGCGCTGCGCGTCGCCCGTGCCCGTGAACGGCAAAGGGAGCGTTTCGAGCGGGCCGGCATGAAGGATGTCAGCACCAATGCCCGCTGCTCCACCGCGATGATCGAAACCATCGCCGAGCCCGATGCTGCCGGCCTGCAATTGCTGCGGGATGCGGCCGAAAAGATGAAATTCTCGGCCCGCGGCTACCATCGCATTCTCAAAGTTGCACGCACCCTTGCCGATCTGGACGATAAACCGACCGTCGGGCGCATCCATCTCGCGGAAGCCATCTCCTACCGCATTGCCGGCGAGCGGCTGACTGCGGCGGCATGAGCTTGAAGCACGTCGCGCAAAAACGCGACGCGATTTTTTCTGGTAGGCAGCTTCAGCCGCCAAGTCCCTCGAACAGCGCCGTCGAGAGATAGCGTTCAGCGAAGGAGGGGATGATGACGACGATGGTTTTGCCTTCGCTTTCCGGGCGTTGGCCGATCTTGATTGCCGCCGCCAGCGCCGCGCCGGAGGAGATGCCGACCGGCACGCCTTCGAGCTTGGCCACCAGCCGCGCCAGCTGGAAGGCCTCGTCATTGCTGACGGTGACCACCTCGTCGTAAACATGGGTGTCGAGGATCTTCGGCGCGAAGCCGGCGCCGATGCCCTGGATTTTGTGCGGGCCGGGATTGCCGCCGGAGAGAACCGGCGAATCCGTCGGCTCGACGGCGATGACCTTGATATCGGCTCTGCGGGCCTTCAGCACCTGGCCGACGCCGGTGATCGTGCCGCCGGTGCCGATGCCGGCAACGAAAATATCGACCTTGCCGTCGGTGTCGTTCCAGATTTCCTCGGCCGTCGTCTTGCGGTGGATTTCCGGATTGGCCGGATTTTCGAACTGCTGCGGAATGATCGCGTCCGGCAGCGACGCGGCGAGCTCTTCCGCCTTGGCAATCGCCCCCTTCATGCCCTTCGGTCCCTCCGTCAGCACCAGTTCCGCACCGAGCAGCGCCAGCATCTTGCGGCGCTCGACCGACATGGTCTCCGGCATGGTGAGGATCAGCCGGTAGCCCTTGGCGGCGGCGGCAAAAGCAAGCGCAATGCCGGTGTTGCCCGAGGTCGGCTCGATCAGGACGGTCCGGCCGGGAGCGATCTTGCCCTGCGATTCCAGGCTCTCTATCATTGCGACGCCGATGCGGTCCTTCACGGAGGCGATCGGATTGAAGAATTCGAGCTTTGCCAAGAGGTTGGCCTTGACGCCCTTCTCCTTCGCCAGCTTGTCCAGACGGACAATCGGCGTGTCGCCGATGGTCTCGGTGATCGAGGCATAGACGCGGCCGCGGCCAGGTTTACGGGTGTCGGACATGGGTAGCTCTCCCTATATTGGAATTATGAAACGACAATAGGAGCAAACGCCCGCGGAAACCAGAGTACGCACACGCCACTCGCGCGAGGCGCGTGAGAAAAGAATCTCCCAACAGCCTTCTTTGAGGATGTTTTTTTCAGGCAGCACGCGCTGCAATGAAGGCGGCCGTGGCGGCGAGGATGCTGGCGGCGGCCCGGTTCAGAACCTGCAGCGCCCGCGGCTTCTTGAGAAGGGTTCGCGCCCGCGAGGCAAGCAGCATATAGGGCACGAGAACGATCAGAAGAATGGTGAAAGTCGCCGCCACAAGGATCGCATATTCGCGCAGGCCGATACTGCCGATATCGATCAATGTCGGCACCAGCGCGACATAGAAGAGCATGGTCTTGGGGTTGCCGAGCGTGACAAGCAGTCCGGAGAGGAAGGACATGCCGGCGCTGTTGGATTTTTTGGCCGCGATATCGGCGGCGAGCAGGCCGGCGGTCCAGAGCTTCCAGGCGATATAGCCGAGATAGAGCGCGCCGGCGATCTTGATGACGACGAAGACCTCGGTAAAGGCCTGCGCCACGAAGGCGAGGCCGAGAATGACCGCCGTCAGATAGATCGTATCGCCGAGCACAAGGCCAAGGCCCATGAAGAAGGTCTCGCGAAAACCGGAGCCGAGTGCGCGCGCCACGATCGCCGTGATGCCCGGGCCGGGAATGGCGGCGGCAATGAAAAGCGCGCCGCAATAGGCAAGCAAAGCCGCGAGCGTCATGAAGATCTTCCTCCTGAGATGGTATTCGGCTCTATCGCACCACTTCTGCGTTTTCAAGCGATTGCGCCGGCGCTGCGAACATATTACCAAGGCATTATTGGCACGTCGAAACTGCTTTGCCCAAGGATATCATGTCTCTCGCATTGCTCCTGATCGATCTTCAGAATTCCATCCTGACCGGCCTTGGCGCACCGAATCGTCAGCCGGCTATCGATGCCGCGCTGGAAACGGTCGTCGCCAAGCTCGCGGCATTGAAACACAGCGCCCGCGCTGCCGGCGTTCCGGCTTTCATCGTCCAGCATGACGGCGCTCCGGGACATCGCCTGGTCAAGCGCAGTGAAGGCTGGCAGCTGCGCCGCGAAATCGCACCGGAGGCAGGCGATGTCGTGGTGCACAAGACGAGCTGCGATTCCTTCTTCGAGACGGATCTGGAGGCGCGGCTGAGGGCACGGGGCGTTGCCCATCTCATTGTCGGCGGCTGCATGACGCAGTTTTGCGTGGATACGACTGTGCGGCGTGCCGTTTCGCTCGGTTTCGACGTGACGCTGATTTCCGACGGGCACACCACTGCCGATATGGGCAAACTGAGCTTTGAAGACATTGTCACCCATCACAATATGCTGCTTGACGGTTTCGATGCCGGACCGCATGAAATCAAACTGGTCCCATCCACGGAAATTTCCTTCTGAAGCCCTTTCCCCGCCGGAGGCTCTATGCCGCATCTGACCAGTATGATCGCCTTTGCCCTGATCGCTCTCGGCATGGTGCTGACGCCTGGGCCGAACATGATCTATCTGGTCTCGCGATCGATCTCGCAGGGGCCAGCTGCAGGATTGATTTCGCTCGGCGGTGTCGCCTGCGGCTTCCTTTTCTACATGTTCTCGGCTGCACTTGGCATCACCGCGTTCGTCCTTGCCGTACCCTTTGCCTATGATGCGCTGCGGCTGGCGGGCGCGGTCTATCTTGGATGGCTCGCCTGGAATGCGCTGAAGCCCGGCGGCCGCTCGGCCTTTCAGGTGCGCGCGCTTCCCAAAGATAGCACACGCCGGCTCTTCACGATGGGACTGGTGACGAGCCTGCTCAATCCGAAGGTCGCGATCCTCTATTTGTCGCTGCTGCCGCAATTCATTGATCCTGGCACCGGCAGCGTCTTTACTCAATCCATTGTTCTCGGCTTCGCGCAGATCATCATCAGCGTAACATTCAACGCCATCTTCGCGCTGAGTGCCGGCTGGATCGCGATGTTCCTCACCCGCCGCCCGTCCTTCGCGCTGGTGCAGCGCTGGCTGATGGGCACGGTGCTGGCCGGTCTCGCCCTGCGCATGGCTTTCGAGGCGCAGCGCTGATGAGGCGCCTTTCGCAGAGACTGGCGACCTGCCTTCTGGCGCTCTCATCGCTCTGCGTCTCCGCGTCAATCGCCTCGGCAGCCGAGACGGGTACGCAGACGATCGTCTTCATGCGCCATGGGGAAAAGCCTGAGGCGGGTCTTGGACAATTGAGCTGCCAGGGTCTTAACAGGGCTCTGGCGCTGCCGCCGGTGCTGGCAAAGCTCTTCGGCAAGCCCGCAGCGCTCTTTGCGCCGGATCCGTCGAAGCGCAAGAAAGATTCCGGTACCTCCTACGATTACATCCGCCCGCTCGCGACCATCGAACCCACAGCAATCGCCCTCGGCATGCCTGTCGATACCAGCTTCGGTTACGATGATATCGAGGGTCTGAAAGCCGAGCTGAAGAAGCAGGATTATGCCGGCAAGCTGATCTTCGTTGCCTGGGAGCACAAGCAGATCGTCGATCTTGCCCGTCAGCTGACGAGCGAGAATGGCGGCGACGCCAAGGCCGTGCCGAAATGGCATGGCGCGGATTTCGACAGCCTCTATGTGCTGCGCATCGGCGGCGGCAAGGCCGGACCGGGAGCGACCTTCGAGAAGATGGCCGAGGGCCTCGACGGCCGCCCTGAAGTCTGTCCGAATCCGGCTAAGTAGGCTCTAGAAGACTGGTCGCATGAAGCTACGTTCGTAGCTGACGATGCAGCGCGTTTCCTCGCCATAGGCAAGAGCGGCCTGGCATTCTGCATCCTCGGGTATTTTCAGCCGATATTCCTCATAGGCAGCAAGGCTTGGGAAGCTGAAAAGCGCCAATGCGATATTGCTTGCGCCCTCATGCGGCATGAAATAGCCATGATGCGTGCCGCCCAGCCGGTTGACCAGCGGAATCCAGAGCTTGGCATAGTGCTCGAACTGAGCAAGCTTGTAAGGATCGATGACATAGCGCAGGTAGCAGGTGATCATTCGGCCGTCCTCTTGGAAAGATGACCGCTTCTATGCCAGGGCAGCGGGATCGTCCAGCCGAGATTCATACCCGCGGCAGCGCCCAGAATGATGATCGCGCCGACGATCTGTCCGGCGCCGAGCACATGGCCGAAGGCAAAGCGATCGACCACGATGGCCGCGATCGGATAGATGAAGGATAGCGCGCCGGTCAGGTGTGTCGGCAGCTTCTGGATGGCGCCGTAAAGCAGCACATACATCACGCCGGTATGGACGACACCCATGGTGACGAGGATCGACCATCCGCCGATATCCTGGGGCGCGGCCGAAAAATTGGTAAAAGGCGCCAGCATCAGTATGCCTGTCGAAACCTGGATCAGCGCGATAAGATGCGGCGGCGTGCCTCTCAGCCATTTGGCGGCGATCGCCGCCAGCGCATAGAAGAAGGCGGCACCCAGCGACAGCAGGATGCCGATTGCATAGCTTCCCGAGCCCACTGCCTCTGCCGGCTTGCCCTCGACGATGATCGCCATGCCGGCAAAGGCAAGTGCCAGCCAGAAGAGCTTGGTGAAGGTGATCCGCTCATTCAGAAACAGTGCGCCGAGCCCAAGTAGCATGAAGGGCTGCGTGTTGTAGACGGTCGTGGCGATGGAAATGGAAGCGTGGGAATAGGCGGCGAAAAGCAGCAGCCAGTTGAGGACAATGGCGATCCCACCGCCGACAGCGATGGAAAAGGTTTTGAGATTAAGAATGCCGGGGCGCAGCAGGCCCATGGTCCCACAGATGACGAGCAGCGTCAGTGCGCCGAAGAAGCAGCGCCAGAAGACGACCCCGGTCACGGCCTGCCCCGACATCAGCACGAACCAGCCGATCGTGCCTGAAATCAGCATCGCCGCCGTCATTTCCCCTGTGCCGCGTTTTATCTCGTTCATCACCTTGGCTCCGGTCTATCTACGCCAATCATATTGCGGGCCAGCGGCAGGTGATATATATTTAATGAGGGGATATCGCGCATTTGCCTAATTAAACGAGGTTTTTATATGGGTTTTCCTAATGCGGCTTTGAATCTCGACGATACCGATCAGCGGATGCTCGAGGCGCTGGCGCGCAATGCCCGGATCTCTCTGAAAGAGCTGGCTGAGGTGGCTGCTCTGTCGTCACCGAGTGCAGCGGAACGGCTGCGGCGGCTGGAAGAGCGCGGCATCGTCTCAGCCTTCACCATCGATATAGCGCCCGAAGCGATCGGGTATCCGCTGCAGGCGATCGTTCGCATCCGGCCGCTGCCCGGTCAGCTCCATGTGGTCGAACGGATCATTCAGGAGACGCCGGAATTCATCGAGTGCGACAAGGTCACCGGCGACGATTGCTTTATCGGTCGCCTGGTGGTGCGCTCTATGGGTGAACTCGACGGCATATTGGACAAGATCACCGAGCGGGCCGAAACCAATACGTCGATGGTCAAGGCGACCCCGGTCAAGCGCCGCCTGCCGCCGCTTTCACGCTAGAATTCCGCCATCGGCGACAGGATGAACGGTCCAGCAATATCGTCTGCCGCTTTGCCGCGTGCCATAAGCATCGTGTAACCCTCATAAGGTTCCGGCGACGCCTCGCAATCCAGCCGATCTGGCGAAAAGCAGATTTCGATACGCTCAGGTTCGACATCAAGCATAGACAGAATCGTCGCCAGGGATGGAATGGTCGTTCCCGCTATGTCGAGAAGCCAGAACGTCGCGCCGTCAAATGTCCATGCAATGATGGCGTTATCCGCGAGTGCTGTCAGGCGGATGGCGGAATTGAAGCAGGCATTCAGCAGAAACATCTCCTTCTGCCTGACGACGGCAAATTGAGCAGAAACCGGTTGGCGGTTCTGCAGAAGCGTCTTGATCAGGCGTAGATCGTCAGGCGAGTCCAAGGAGAGCTGCCGGGCAGGTGGGCCGGGTTTCCGGGGTTCGGGCGTCTTCGCAATGAAGATATGCTGCGGCAAGATTCGAAAGCCGTACCGCTCATACAACGCAGGCTTGTCGGTGAGCAGCAGATCGAGTTCGTAGCCTTCGGCGGCGGTTCGGGCAAAGGCGCGCTGCATGAGATCGCGATAGAGGCCTCGTTCGCGCCATTCCGGCCGCACCGCGCCTGATTGATAGCCTGCTGCCTTGACGGCCGTGCCATTGATCATCATCGGCATGGAGAAGGCAGTGAAATTGGCGACGCAGCGGCCTTCGCTATCGAAATAGCCGAACGGCATGCTTGTCGGGTCCGGGCCTCCGAACGAAGCCTGCATATCGACATCGATCGAGAATGTATCCTGCAGCAACTCGGCGAGCGCTTTCCAGGCACAGGGATCGCCGAAATAATCCTGCCGGAACGTCAGTCCAGGTTCAGACATCACACACCGGTCGAGCCGAAGCCGCCTGCACCGCGCTTGGTCCCGGTCGCTTCCGTTGTCTCGACGATACGCGCCTGGATCGCCGGCGCGATCACCATCTGGGCGATGCGCATGCCGCGGATGATCTCGAAGGGCTCGTCACCGAGATTGATGAGCAGCACCTTCACTTCGCCGCGGTAGTCGCTGTCGATCGTGCCGGGGGCGTTCAGGCAGGTAATGCCGTTCTTGAAGGCAAGGCCGGAGCGCGGGCGGATCTGCGCCTCGAAGCCTTCCGGAATTTCGAAGATGAAGCCGGTCGGGACGAGAGCCCGTTTGCCGGGCGCGATCGTCAGCGTAGCACCTTCTTCAACGGCCGCGCGCAGGTCCATGCCGGCGGCCCCCTTGGTCTCATAGGCGGGCAGCTCAAGGCCTTCGCCGTGCGGCAGGCGGATGAGGTTCAGCGTCGGGCCGATATCGGTGTGAATGGTCATGCGGCATTAGTTTGCGCGCGAACGCCCGAGGTCAATTGCATTTAGGCCTTTGAGTCGCTAGATACGGCGCCAATTCACAGGATTCACACGCATGGCCGAAAGTCTCGCCGAGGCGGTCTCCCGCCGCCGCACATTCGCTATTATCGCTCACCCGGACGCGGGCAAGACGACGCTCACCGAAAAGCTGCTGCTGTTCGGCGGCGCCATTCAGCTTGCCGGCGAGGTCAAGGCGAAGAAGGATCGCATGCAGACGCGCTCCGACTGGATGAAGATCGAGCGCGAGCGCGGCATCTCGGTCGTGACATCAGTCATGACCTTCGAATATGAAGGCAATGTCTTCAACATTCTCGATACGCCCGGCCACGAAGACTTCGCCGACGACACGTATCGCACGCTGACGGCCGTCGATGCCGCCGTCATGGTCATCGACGCCGCCAAGGGTATCGAGCCGCGAACGCTGAAGCTCTTCGAAGTCTGCCGCATGCGCGACATCCCGATCATCACCTTCATCAACAAGATGGACCGCGAAAGCCGCGATCCCTTCGAAATTCTCGATGAAGTCGAAGAGAAGCTTGCGCTGGATACGGCCCCGGTCACCTGGCCGATCGGCCGCTCCAAGACCTTCTGCGGCTCCTATCATCTGGCCGACAACACGGTGCGCGGCTCCGATACCGAGGTCGAGGCGACCAAGGTGAACGGCCCGCAGGCTGTTGCCGACAGGCTGCCGGAAAACGAGCGCCAGGCCTTCATCGACGAAACGGAACTGGCGATCGAGGCCTGCCGTCCCTTCGATCGGGAATCTTTCCTTGAAGGCCACATGACACCGGTCTTCTTCGGCTCGGCGCTACGCAATTTCGGCGTTCGCGACCTCATCAACGCGCTCGGCGCATTCGCGCCGCCGCCGCGTGACCAGGTCGCCGATATCAGGACGGTTCACGCCACTGACGACAAGATGACGGCCTTCGTCTTCAAGATCCAGGCCAACATGGACCCAAACCATCGCGACCGCATCGCTTTCGCCCGCATCTGCTCCGGCAAGCTGGAGCGCGGCATGAAGGCGCGGCTGTCGCGCACCGGCAAGCAACTCGGTCTCACCGCGCCGCAGTTCTTCTTCGCCTCGCAGCGCCAGCTTGCCGATACCGCCTATGCCGGCGATGTCGTCGGCATCCCGAACCACGGAACGCTGCGCATCGGCGACACGCTGACGGAAGGCGAATCCCTCGTCTTCCAGGGCGTGCCGAACTTCTCGCCGGAAATTCTGCGCCGCGTTCGTCTTGAAGACGCGATGAAGGCGAAGAAGCTTAAGGAAGCCTTGCAGCAGATGGCCGAAGAGGGCGTCGTGCAGCTCTTCTCGCCGGAAGACGGCTCTCCCGCCATCGTCGGCGTCGTCGGCGCCCTGCAGCTCGACGTGCTGAAGGAACGGCTGATGGCCGAATACGGCCTGCCGGTGTCGTTCGAAATGTCGCGCTTCTCCGTCTGCCGCTGGATCTCGGCCGACCAATCCGCCGATCTTGAGAAATTCGTCACCGCGCGCCGCGGCGATATCGCCCGCGATCTTGACGGCGACCCGGTCTTCCTCGCTCAGGACGGCTTCTCGCTGCGCTACGAGGCGGAACGTTACCCGGCTATCAAGATGGCCGCGATCAAGGAATATCACGCCGTCAAGGCGGCTTGACAGCGGGACATCTAGCCACAGGCGATCGGCCTGTGGCTCATGCCGCTACTCCTCTGCAGTATTGATCAGCTCCGCGTAGCGAGCCTCCGTGGCGTCATCCAGCGGAAACATGCATTCGACCCGCAGCTCCTGGGTCGTGATCATTTGCGGCGTTCCGACCGTCGTCACCAGCGAGAAGAATTGCAGGACATGCCTGTCCTTCACGAAGGAGAGGGGAATGATCGGCGCATTCTCGATCGCCGGCGATGCCGGCCATTCGGCGTTCACATCGGGATAGGCGAGCAGACCGTCGATAAGCTCCTTCGTCCGCGTATCGATAACGCGGCCGACAGACTCGCGGAAGACGCGCCCCAAAAGGCTTTCCGCCGTCTTCTCCCAGTCCGCAATGAAGGGCCGCATGCCCGATGGATCGAACATCAGATGCAGGAGATTACGCGGTTTCGGTCGTGTGGCCATATCGGTGAACCGGCCGAAAAAGCGAAGCGTTGCATCATTGGTCAGCAGGACATTCCAGTAACGGTCCATCACGATGGCCGGGAATGGCTCGTGCTGACGCAGCATGCGCTCGAGCGCCTTGGTAACGCCCTGCAATTCCTCATCGTCAAAACTGCCTTCGGAATAGATCGGTGCATAGCCGGCGGCAAGCAACAGGGTGTTGCGCTCGCGGAATGGCACCTCCAGCGCGTCGGCGAGACGCAATACGTTCTGGCGGCCGGGCGTGCTCCTGCCGCTTTCGATGAAACTGATCTGCCGCTGCGAAATGCCGGTGTCGAGAGAAAGTTCGAGCTGGCTCTTTCCCCGTGTGTCGCGCCATGCACGCAGCTGCGGGCCGAGTTCGTTCGGCAATCTCAGTTCTGCGGGGAAAGAACTCATCCTGCAAAGCCTCGCTTCGTTCGTTCGTTTGGCGTGGCGGGGCCGTATTGGGTAGCCCCGCCACCCTCATTTCTTATGAGAAGGCAATCGGTCCGACCGAGCCGTACCAGTGGCGCACTTTCGTCGGATCGGTTTCATCCATGTAGAAGAAATGCGTCATGACCGGTTTGACCACCGCCCGCGTGCGGTCATCGGGCGTCATGATCACAGTCCCGCGGAACACTTTCAGCGATCCGCCGTCCCAATATTCGGTGACGTCATGCAATGCGGTGAAACCGGTGTCGATGAAGGCGCGCAGGTTTTCGCGAATGGCTTCGCGCCCCTTCCAGTCGGCAACGCCGAGATTGCATGTGGCGTCTTCCGCGAGGCAATCGAAGCCGTCCCCGAAGGTCTTGTCGTCGATTTCCCGCCAGAAGGCGAGCAGCCATTGCGGGGCTTCTTTCTTGGTAAATGACATCATTGTCATGGATTTCTCCCGAGCCTGCCGTTGGAATGATGTCGTGGCCATCGACGTCATGCCGGGCGAAGGCTCTCTTTCGTTGAAGGGCTGAAAAAGCTCTTCCTGCAAGAAGATGATCTTTAGATACCCCGGGACGAATGCTGCTCTCAATTACATGCGATGTAATGAAGACCCAGCCAGTCACGCTCCAAATCGGTGAGGTCGATACGGATGCGTTTCATTTTGGAATAGTGCCCTCGCGATGTTCCATCCGATATAGCGCTATGCCATAGTGCCGGCCCGGAGGATCTCTTCGATCAGGACGGGCAGTTTTCATGATGAAATTCCTTGCGGTTCTTGCTCTGGCCCTTGCCGGCCTAATGCCGGTCGCGGCCGAGGCGCGAATCATCACCGATGCAGCAGGGCGTACGGTGTCGGTGCCGGACAAGATCAACCGCATTTTGGTGGCCGGACCGCCCGCCGTCGTGCTGGTCTATGTGCTGTCGCCGGAGAAGCTGGTGGGCTGGGTTCACGCGCCCGATGATGCCGCTAAGGCCTATCTGATGCCGTCCGTGCGGGCACTTCCCACGATCGGCCGGCTGGCGGGCAAGGACGGCGCAATCGGCGCGCAGGCAATCAAGGATGCCAAGCCCGACATTATTCTCGATGTCGGCACGGTCGATTCCACCTATAAGGCTCTGGCCGACAAGGTGCAGTCCGAAACGCAGATCCCCTATGTGCTCGTGGATGGCAGCTTTGCCCGCACCGCCGCTACACTGCGCGATGTCGGCGCGTTGATCGGCGTCGAAGACCGCGCCGACAAGCTTGCCGATTACGCCGATTCGGCAATCAAGGATTTGAACGACAAGCTGGCCACGCTGCCGAACGATCCGCGCCCGCGTGTCTATTATGGCCGTGGTGCCGATGGCCTGGAGACGGGGCTTTCCGGTTCGATCAATCTTGAAATACTCGACGCCGTCGGCACGATGAACGTTGCCGCCGCCGCCGGCAAGGGCGGCCTTGCCAGGGTAACGCCTCAGCAGGTCGTCGGCTGGAACCCGGATATCATCATCGCCGAGACCCCTGCTTTCGCCGCCTCGGTGAAGAGCGATCCGCAATGGGCCGGCATCAAGGCCGTCAAGGACGGCAAGATCTTCGTACCGCCCTCGTTGCCCTTCGGCTGGTTCGATTCGCCACCCGGCGTCAACCGGCTTCTCGGCGTGCGCTGGGTGGAGAAGCTGCTCTATCCAAAACTCTTCCGCAGCGATTTTTCCGACGATGTGAAGGAGTTCTATAAGCTTTTCTACCAGGTCGATCTGACCGACGATCAGCTGGCGGCATTGCTGAAGGGCATGAAATAACCGCTCTATAAGGAAGGCACCCATGGTCCGGGAAAACGAAATTCGCGAAAACGAGGTGGCCGTCGATCCGCCTGCAGCCTCGGATGCGGGTCTCACCTTCATCGGCCGCATCTCCACGCCCTGGACATCGCGCATGGAAACGCCGCGGCAGGGCCGTCATGACGGCCCTGCCGGATCGAGATCTTCGAGCCCTGGGTGGCGGCGCTGCAGGGCGTAGAAGCCTTCGAGCGGCTGGAAGTCCTCTACTGGCTGGATCGCTCCCGCCGGGATCTCGTGCTACAGAGCCCGGCCAACAGCGGCAAGGTGCACGGCACCTTCTCGCTGCGCTCACCGGTTCGGCCCAATCCTATCGGCACATCCATCGTCAAGCTCGAAGCCGTCGAAGGAAACGTCCTGCTGGTGCGCGGCCTTGATTGCCTTGACGGCACTCCCCTGCTGGATCTGAAGCCGGACCGCACCCTGTTCAAGCCGATTGCGCCGCCGCAGCCCGGAGATTTCCAGACCGGCGACGGCGAGACGGCGCATTACTGCCAGAAGCGCGATGCACCTTCCCCTTGAGGCGGTTTCTCGCGCTGATTTTCACGGATAGTCTCCATTGTGACCGGCGCGACCATATCGCTCAACCGATGATGGGCTACCGAAATCCTATTCGCCGCGCGGATAGCGCTGGTTCTCTTCCAGCACGTTGAGGTCCATGTGATTGCGCATGTAGCGCTCCGATGCCTTCTGCAGCGGCTGATAGTCCCAAGGGTAGTAGGCGCCGTTGCGCAGCGCCGTGTACACCACCCATCGCCGTGCCTGGCTTTCGCGCACGGCAGCGTCGAAACTTGCGGGGTTCCAGCGTTCCATGGCCTGCGCTGTCAGTCGCTTCAACGTTTCGGCATAGGCCGGATCGTAAGCGAGGTTGCTCAACTCCTTCGGGTCCGCGTCGATGTCGAAGAGCATCGGCGGGTCCTTCTCGCAAAGGGTCAGCTTGTAGCGGCCGTCCCGCAGGCCCACGAGCGGCGCTTCGGAACCTTCTGCCGCATATTCCATCGGTACGGGGCTGCGGCTTCCTGCGCCGAGGGCGAGCGGCGTCAGGTCTTCGCCATCGGTCCAGCGGCGGAGCGAGGCGATGTCGATGCCGGCAAGGGCGGCGAGGGTCGGCGTCACGTCGAGCGTCGAAACCGGCTGATCGATGCGCTTCGGTTGCCAGCCTGGCGCCGATATCATCAGCGGCACGCGGGCCGAGCCCTCAAAGAAGTTCATCTTGAACCAGAGGCCGCGCTCGCCGAGCATGTCACCGTGGTCAGAGACGAAGAGGATGATCGTGTTGTCGGCCATGCGGCCGCGCTCAAGCGTTTCGAGGATCTCGCCGATCTTCTCGTCGACATAGGAGATATTGGCGAAATAGCCGCGCCGTGCCTGGCGGATCTGCTCCGGGGTGATATCGAAGGCGGTGTGGTCGCACGCCTTCATCAGCCGCTGCGAATGCGGGTCCTGCTGGTCGAAGGGGATTTCGCCGACTTCCGGGTCGAGCGCCGGGCAATCCTCATAGAGATCCCAGAAGCGCCGGCGTGCGACGTAAGGGTCGTGCGGATGCGTGAAGCTGACGGTCAGGCACCAGGGCCGCTCGTCATGCCGGCGCGAGAGATCGTAGAGCTTGCGGGTCGCGTGATAGGCAACCTCGTCGTCATATTCCATCTGGTTGGTGATTTCGGCCGTGCCGGCTCCGGTGACAGAACCGAGATTGTGATACCACCAGTCGATGCGCTCGCCGGGTTTGGTGTAGTCCGGCGTCCAGCCGAAATCGGCCGGGTAGATGTCGGTCGTCAGCCGCTCCTCGAAGCCGTGCATCTGGTCCGGGCCGACGAAATGCATCTTGCCCGACAGCGCCGTCTGATAGCCGGCGGCGCGCAGGTGGTGGGCAAAGGTCGGGATGTCGGAGCAGAATTCGGCGGCGTTGTCGTAGACGCGTGTGCGGCTCGGCAGCTGCCCGGACATGAAGGAGGCTCGGGCGGGCGCGCAGAGCGGGCTTGCCGTATAGCTGTTGGCAAAGCGCACGGAGCGCTTTGCCAGGGCCTTCAGGACCGGCGCATGCAGGAACTCGGCCGGGCCGTCGGGAAAGAATGTCCCGTTGAACTGATCGACCATGAGGATGAGGATATTCGGACGGGACATGTGAAGCTGTTTCCTTAGGATCAGAGGCCGATGGCAGCTTTGACGGCGCCGAGGCCGGGCTTGCCGTCCATAGTGGTGACGCCGGCAAGCCAGGGCGTCAAGGCATCTGGATGCGCCTTCAGCCAGGCGGTCGCCGCGTCCTTGGCGCTCTCGCCGCCGAGGATCGAGCCCATCAGCGAATTCTCCATTCCGATGTCGAAGGTCAGGTTATGGAAGAGCTTGGCGGCATTCGGGCATTGGGCGGCCCAGCCGGTGCGTGCCAGCGTATAAACCTCGGCGCCACCGTAATTCGCGCCGAAATAGGTATCGCCGCCGGAGAGATAGGCGATCTTGAAGCGCTCGTTCATCGGATGCGGCGCCCAGGCAAGGAAGACGATTGCCTGCTTCTCCTTCGAGGCGCGCTCCACTTGCGACAGCATCGCCTGCTCGCTCGATTCCACCAGTTCCCAGCCTTTCAGGCCGAAATCGTTGGCGTCGATCATCTTCTGGATATTGGCATTGGCCGGCGCGCCGGGCTCGATGCCGTAGATCTTGCGGCCGAAATCCTCGGCATGTTTCTGCAGGTCGGAAAAATCCTTGATGCCCTTCTCGGCAGCATAGGCCGGGACCGCGAGCGTGAACTTGGCGCTCTGGAGATTGCGGTTCAGCACTTCGGCCGCCTTCGCCTTGATGAGATCGTCGATGAAAGCCTTCTGCGCCGGCATCCAGTTGCCGAGGAAAACATCGATCTCGCCTGTCTTCATCGCCTGGTAACCGATCGGCACGGAAAGCGTCTTGATGTCGGGCTCGTAACCGAGGGCGGTGAGCAGCACGCCGGTCACCCCGTTGGTCGAGGTGATGTCCGTCCAGCCGGGGTCCGAAAGGTGGATCGTCTTGCAGCTATCGCCATCGGCGCGGGCGATACCGGCAGAGGAAAGGACGGAAAGAAGAGCGCCGGCGGTCAGCCGACCCATTGCAGACATGCGCATGACGATGGTTCCCTCTTGTTATTGGATTATTTTATTGAACATCACTAGAGTTCCCGCTGTGAAGCGGGCATTTTTCGATAGCTGGTAAAAGGAAATTTTATGGCTGAACGTTTGGTGGATCTCGGCTGGCTGCGGATATTTCTGGAGGTCGGGCGCTCCGGCAGTCTCTCCGCCGCCGCTTCGGCGCTCGGCCTGACGCAGCCGGCCGTCAGCTACCAAATCCGCCGCATCGAAGAGCAGATGGGTGTCTCCCTATTTCGCCGCCAGCATCGCGGCGTCGAGCTTTCGCCGGAAGGGCAGCGCCTGTTCGAGATCGTCGAAAAGGCGGTCGGCGGCGTCGACAATCTGGTGCGCAGCTTCCGCGTCGAGGCGGAGCGTCCATCCGTCCGTCTGCGCACGGACTATGCCTTTTCCGCTCTCTGGCTGATACCCCGTATGCATGCGTTCCGGCTTCTCCACTCGGAAGTGGATATCCAGATCGTCGCCACGCAGCGGCTCGATCGCGGTGCGCCGGAGAGTGGCGATATCGCCGTCTTCTTCGGCACGCGCAGCGAATTCGGTCCGGCGGCGACGCTGCTTTTGCCGGAAAAGGTCGTGCCGATCTGCACCAGGGGTTTTGCCGATCGCCATGGCCCGTTCACCGATCCCTCGCAGCTTGCAGGCACCACGCTCGTCCATCTCGATTCGGAGATACCGTCGGCCTGGTTCGATTGGGAAAGCTATCTTGCCGCCTTCGGCATTGCCCGGGATGCCTATGCCGGTCGTGGCGACCTGCGCTTCAATACTTATTCGCTGGTCGTGCAGGCCGCTCTCAGCGAACAGGGCGTTGCCATCGGCTGGATAGGGCTTGTCGATTCCCTGCTCGCCGCGAGGACGTTGGTAACGGCGGGTCCTATGCTGGAGGCGCCGGAGCGCGGCTACTGGCTGCTGCCGCCGGCCGCCGCAAACCCAGAGGCGGAACAACTGGTGCAATGGCTGCTCGCCGAAGCAGCCGCCGGATAATCATCAATCATGCTCTATTCCGTCGTAAGGTCGGCCAGAAATGTCTCGCACCAGCGCGAGACATCATTCTTGAGCAAGTGATCCATCATGCCGCGCCAGCGTTCCTGCCGCTCTTCCAGCGGCATGCTGATGCCGCGCGCCATCGCATTGGCTGTACCGTCGACATCGTAGGGATTGACCAGCAGGGCGCCTTTGAGTTCACGCGCGGCGCCCGCAAAGCGGGAGAGCACCAGCACGCCGGGATTTTCCGGATCCTGTGCCGCGACATATTCCTTGGCGACGAGGTTCATGCCGTCGCGCAACGGTGTCACGAGCCCGATCTTGGCGAGCCGGTAGAGGCCGGCGAGGATCGGGCGGCTGATCGAGCGGTTGATATAGCGGATGGGAACCCAGTCCACCGTGCCGATAGCGCCGTTGACCCGGCCGGCCTGTTCGGCAACCGCATGCTGCATTGCCTCATATTCCGGCACTTCGGAGCGCGATTTCGGGGTGATCTGCAGATAGGTGACGCTGCGCTGATGCGCCGGATTGTTGGTGATGAAACGTTCGAAGGCGTCGATGCGCTGGGTGATGCCCTTGGAGTAGTCGAGCCGGTCGACGCCGAGGATCAGATCGCGGCCTTCGATGCTCTTGCGCACCTTCTGCACCATGCTGTGCGAAGCGGCCTTGCGGGCAAAGGCGGCAAAACCCGCCGTCTCGATACCGATCGAATAGGCGCCGCCGCGAAAATCATGGCCATGGGCGCTGAAATGGCCGGGACTTTTCTCGATGCCCATGCCTTCGCGCCTCAGGCAGCCCGCGAAGTTTTCCAGATCGTGATCGGTCTGGAACCCGAGCAGGTCGTAGGAGGAGAGGCCCCGCATGATCTCCTCATGCACCGGCATGGCGAGCACGACATCTGCCGGTGGCCAGGGAATGTGCAGGAAGAAGCCGATGCGGTTCTTCAAGCCCATCTGCCGCAGCTCCGCCGCCAGCGGAATGAGATGGTAATCGTGCACCCAGATGATGTCGTCGGGTTCGATCAGCGGCGCAAGCCGGTGGGCGAAGAAGCGGTTGACGCGGAAATAGCCGGTCATTTCCTTGCGGGCATATTCGGCGAGATCGAGCCGGTAGTGGCAGATCGGCCAGAGGACGCGATTGGCAAAGCCCTGATAATATTCCTCGACATCGGTCTGCGTCAGGTCGGAGAGGGCATAGGTGATGTTGCCGTCCTGCGTCATCTGCAGCGGCTCCGGTTCCACGTCGCCGCTCGATTTGCCGGACCAGCCCATCCAGATGCCGCCGCGCTCGGCAAGTGCGGCCTGCAGCGCCACGGCGAGGCCGCCCGCGGCTGCTGCGCCCTTGTGATCGGGTACGGAAACGCGGTTGGAAACGATGATGAGACGACTCAATGAATTCTTCCTTTCGAGAAGGCCAAAGCAATTCCGGGAAAAGTGCGCAGCGGTTTTCCGTTCGGAATTGCGGGAGACTAAGAAGCTGGCCGGGTGATCGACGGATTACTTGACGAGCGTTCCCAGCACGTCTCTTAAACGCGCGGGCGAGCCAATGGATGCACGCGCCAGCGTTTTTCGGTCGCCTTCGCCGATGCGTACGGATTGGCCGCCAAGGCGGTTGGCGGCGGCAAACATCGTCTCGTCGGTCACGTCGTCGCCGATCGCGACCGGACGGCGTCCCTCGAACGGCTCTTCAGCGAGAAATGCCTCGACGGCATGTCCTTTGCTGGCATGCGCCGGGCAGATTTCGATCACCATCTTGCCGCGCTGAAGGGTCCAGTCGGAGCCGGCTTCTTCCAGATGGCGTTGCATGGCCTCGGCGATCTCGGCTTCGCTTGCCGGAGCATGCCGGAAGTGAACCGCGACCGCAGCCCCCTTGTCCTCGAAGATGGCGCCGGGCCAGGCCATGGCCTGACGCTGAATGACCTGTTTCATCTCCTGAAAGGCAGGCGGAATATGCGCCCGCCGCAGCCGTCCGGCCGCATCGCGGCGTTCCCCGCCATGCAGGCCGGCAACCGGAAAACGGAAAGGAGCGAAGAGCGGATCGACGAATTCGATGGCGCGGCCTGTCACCAAGGCCAAGGCGCCGCCGAGCTGGCGGGATAGGGCATGCAGCGTGCCTGGCAGATAGTCCGGCACGACGATCGCTTCCGGCCTTTCGGCAAGATCGAGCAAGGTTCCGTCGATATCGAGGAACAAGGCCCAATCCTGGGGATACAATGAGAGTGCGGTAAGGGCCGGCTCGTTCAGCGGCCTCGGCTTGGCTTCACCCTGTTCGGGCTGTTCCTGAGAAGACATGCTGGGTTAGCTAAGGCGCTCTTCCCGTTTGGCAAGGAAAAAAACGAACGGTTGAAAATCAAAAGGGGCCGCCTCAAGCGACCCCCCATGAGCTTTGGCCCGTAACTGGCCTGAAGCGGCAAACGCTTCGGGAAGGTGTTGGTCAGAGCGAGGGCTGCCTCGCAACGTTCACCACCATTTCCATGCCGTATACAAAGACCGAAATCTCACTAGACATTGGATCACCTTCCTTTCGTTACGTTTCAGACAAGCTAAACGTAGCTCAAAATTGGCCCGATGCAAGTGGTTCGGCTTTGGAGAGTTTCACATTGTCGTCGCGTTGAAATGTCTTGGCTCGACACCTCTTCGAGGAAAGCCCTGCTACAACGGCCTTCACGAAGGAAATGTTGCGATGCAGAATGTGATCGGACGAAGCGTCAAATATCTGTCATCTTGCGCTGCAGGCGATGGAAAATTAAGACTTTATTACCCATTCCGCATAAACAATCATCCAAGATTTGCCATTCTCCCGCGGGACAGGAAGACAGCGGGAATCGGAGTATAAAGACGCATGTGTCGCTGGGCAGCCTATCGTGGAGAACCCCTCTATCTGGAGGAGCTGGTATCCTCGCCTGCCCACTCCCTGATTGAACAATCCCATTGCGCCACACGCGCCAAGACGGCGACCAACGGCGATGGTTTCGGCATCGCCTGGTATGGCGATCGGCCGGAGCCCGGCCGCTATCGCGATATCCTGCCGGCCTGGTCCGATTGCAATCTGAAGAGCCTAGCGCGGCAGATCCGTTCGCCGCTCTTCCTCGCCCATGTCCGTGCGGCCACCGGCGGCGGCACGCGGCGCGACAATTGCCACCCCTTCGTCCTCGAAAACTGGTCGTTCCAGCACAATGGCCAGATTTCCAATTTCGACCGTCTGCGCCGGCCGATGGAAGCCATGCTCGACGATCGGCTTTTCCATGCCCGCAGCGGGACGACCGATTCCGAGCTGCTCTTCCTGCTGGCGATGCAGTTCGGTTTGGCGACCAGTCCGATTGCGGCGATCGCACAGACCATCGGCTTTGTTGAAGGATTGTCGATCCATCTGACCGGCTCTGTGCTGGTGCGCTTCACGGCAGCCTTTTCCGACGGCAAGTCGCTCTATGCCATCCGCTATGCGACCGACCGCAAGGCGCCGACGCTCTATGCTTCGCCCGTCGGCGCGGGATACTGCCTCGTATCGGAACCGCTGAACGACGACATCGATGCCTGGCGCGAAATTCCCGACGGCAGTGCCGTTCTGATTGACGATAGCGGCGTCCATGTCACGCCCTTCCAGCCGGAAGAGCGAGCAGCCGCGGAGCGCCAGCCGATAGCCGCTATCCCTGCTTGAATCGTTCGGCGATCAGGGCTGCGAGCCGCGCCGCCACTTCATCCTTGTCGAGGTCCGGCCATTGCTCGGCGCCGTGGTGACTGATGATCTTCACGCGATTCCGCGCGCCGCCCATGATGCCGGTCGCGGGTGAAACGTCGTTGGCGACGATGAAGTCGGCGCCCTTGCGCTCCAGCTTCGCGCGCGCATTGCTTTCGACATCCTGCGTCTCCGCGGCAAATCCGATGACGAGTTTCGGCCGCTGCGTGTGGTGGCCGACCGTTTTCAAAATGTCGGGGTTTTCCGTGAGTGCCAGAGTCGGAATGGATTCGCCCGGATGTTTCTTGATCTTCTGATCGGACGCGGAGGCCACCTTCCAGTCGGCGACCGCCGCTACCATAACGGCGATGTCAGCCGGAAGGGCTGCAAGAACGGCATCGCGCATTTCGTCCGCGCGTTCGACATGGATGACGTGCAAGCCGACCGGATCGGGTATGGAGACCGGGCCTGAGACGAGGGTGACATCGGCGCCGAGCGCCGCAAGCGCCGCGGCTATCGCATGGCCCTGCCGTCCCGACGAGCGGTTGGCGATATAGCGCACCGGATCGATCGGCTCATGCGTAGGTCCTGAGGTGACGACTGCCTTCTTGCCGGCGAGGGGCTTCGCGCCGCCATCCAGCCGCTTCTCAACGGCTGCGACGATATCGAGCGGTTCCGCCATCCGTCCTGCGCCGCTCTCGCCGCTCTCGGCCATTTCGCCGGTCATGGGGCCGACGAAGGCAATACCGTCGCTGCGCAAGATCTCGACGTTGCGTCTGGTGGCCGGATGAGCCCACATCTTCGGGTTCATGGCGGGGGCAGCGAGGACCGGCCGGTCCGTGGCCAGCAGTATGGTCGAAGCCAGATCGTCCGCCAGCCCGTTTGCCATCTTGGCGAGCAGATCGGCCGTTGCCGGCGCGATCAGCACGAGATCGCAGTCGCGCGCCAGCCTGATATGGCCGACATCCTGCTCATCCTGCCGCGAAAACAGATCGGTGAAGACATGGTCGGCGGCGAGCGCGCCGACGGCAAGCGGTGTGATGAACTCCTGCGCACCCGATGTCATGACGGGCCGCACACTCGCGCCGCGCTCGCGCAGCCGGCGAATGAGATCGAGGCTCTTATAGGCCGCGATACCGCCGGAGATGATGAGAAGGATGCGCTTATCCGCGAGAACCATGCCTGAACCCGTCGCCTGTTCTTTGTCCGTAAGCCTAAGCCTTTGGCGTGTCATAGGCAATCGCAGCATCCTCTCATTATGGTTGTGATCCTTCCTTTCGAGCCATTTTCGACAGGGGATTACAACGGTCTCACGCCCTTGTCATTTGCTGAGGGTCTTTGTCTCGGACAACGGTGAACAGGTTAACGACCAAAGGAGCAACGCCTTGAAACTGATGAAAATCGCGATGATCGCCCTGCCAATCATGGCCGCTGCCATGCCGGCCTTTGCCGAGCATGCCTATTCGCCGCAAGAGCTGAAGAACAGGGAAATCGTTCTGGATTTCTACCAGAAGGCGCTGAACGACAAGGATTTCGACGCAGCCTCCAAATATCTCGGCAAATACATCCAGCACAATCCTCTTGCCGCCGATGGTCCCGAAGGACTGCGCGGTTTTCTGGAATACCTGAAGAAGAACTATCCGCAGTCGAAGAGCGAGATCAAGCGTGTGATGGTCGACGGCGATTATGTGATCCTGCGTGTCCATGCCGTTCGCCAGCCAGGTGACCGCGGCAGCGCCATCGTCGACATCTTCCGCGTCGAGGATAACAAGATCCAGGAACATTGGGATTCGGTGCAGCCGATCCCCGAGACGTCGAAGAACAGCAACACGATGTTCTAAGCGGAAGCGTCGCAAGGGAAGTAGGAGCGGCGGCCCGTCCTCATCTATTCAAAACATTCCAGCAACATGATCCCGCAAGCAATTCACGTTAGCGGGATCATGTTCGCGTTTCGAAGTTGCCGATACCGGCAACAATAATTGCGTCGTCAAAACGTCAGGTACGCGTGATCGACAGGCCGCCGTCGACGAGCGAAGCCGTGCCGCTGACGAAACTTGCGTCATCGGAGGCGAGATAGAGGACCGAGCGAGCGATCTCTTCCGGGCCGGCGACGCGCTTCAGCGCATGCAGATTGGTAATGAAAGCCTGCTTGTCGGCCGTATCGTTCATTTCGCGGTACATATCGGTATCGACAGCGCCCGGCAGTACGGCATTGACGCGCACGTTCTGCGGGCCGAATTCGGCGGCGAGTGCCTGAGTCAGGCCGATCAGGCCGGATTTGCTGGCGGCATAGGCGGCAACGCCGGGGAAGCCGACGGTATGGCCGACAAAGGTCGAGGTGAAAATTACAGAACCACCGCCGCCTTTGATCATTTCGCCAATTTGGTGCTTGGCGGCCAGGAACGACGCGGTGAGGTTGATCGCCAGCGCTTCGGCAAAACCTGCCTCCGAAACCCCGGTGCTCGGACCGGCCTCGCCGAGCGTACCGGCATTGTTGAAGGCGATATCGAGCCTGCCGTAGCGCTCGACGGCGAGAGCGACCAGCGCCTTGTGGTAGTCTTCCGAGCGTACATCGCCAGCCAAGACGGCTGCTTCACCGCCGGCGGCCTTGATCTCGGCGGCAAGGCTTTCCAGCTCTGCGCCACGGCGAGCGCCGACGACAACCTTGGCGCCCTCGGCGGCAAAGAGCTTTGCCGTGACGCGGCCGATGCCGGAGCTGGCGCCGGTGACGATTGCAACTTTTCCATTCAAGCGATTCATTGTTCCATCTCCTTTGTGAGGACGTGTCTTTCGGTTTGTCCGATACGTGGAACATGGCCTTTTCCGATCGTTCGGATTAGTCTGCAAAAAGAGGAATTCGAATTCGGAGTTTCCGAACGATGCTGAAGATCGACGGGATCGTGACATTCGTGACTGTAGCCGAGGCCGGCTCGATCAGCGAGGCGGCGCGTCGGCTGCGTCTGTCGAAATCCGTGGTCAGCGAACGCCTGTCGGAAATGGAAAAAGCGTTGGGCGCTACCCTGCTCCATCGCACGACCCGCAAGCTGACCCTGACGGAGGATGGCGCTGCCTTTCTGCAGCGCGCGACCCGCATCGCGCAGGAGGTTCGCGAGGCTGCGGCCGATCTCGCCGAGCGGCGCGGCACGCTGATAGGACCTCTGCGCATCGCCGCGCCCGTCACCTTCGGCCGCCTGCATCTGGGGCCGGCTCTCTATCCGTTTCTCGCCGAGCATCCGGAAATCGAGCTGACGCTCGATCTCGATGACCGCCGGGTCGATGCCGCCTCGGATGGCTATGACGCGATCATTCGTCATGGCTTGATCGCCGACTCGCGTCTTGTCGCGTGGAAACTCGCCCGCAGTCGCCGCCTTCTTGTGGCGTCGCCGGACTATCTTAGCCGCCACGGCAAACCCGCGTCGCTCTCCGATCTCGAAGATCAACGCGGCATTTTTTACACCAATCGCGGCGTTGCGGACTGGCGTTTCGAGGGACCGGACGGCGCAGTCGTCATCCGTGCGAAGCTGGCATTGGGTGTCAACAACGGCGATATCCTCCACGATGCCGCGATTGCCGGACTTGGTATCGCCTTGTTGCCGGCCTTTATAGCCGGACCATCGGTGAGGGAAGGTCGGCTTGTTGAAATCGATGTCGGCTATCGCCCCGAGCCGGAATTCATCTTCATGGCCCATCCGGAGGGGCGCAATCCGTCGGCCAAACTTCGCGCTATGGCCGATCACCTGAAAAAGGTCTTTGGCGATCCGCCTTATTGGGAGCGGGGCACGTAACTAGGCAATCAAGCTCATGAGATTGGCGATGACGGGCGATCTCTGCGCCTTGAGGCTGGCAAGGCCAAGACGCGCCACGAGCGGCGGCCCGTCGATCGGCCGATAGGCGACGCCGTCGAGCTTGATCTGCGCGATCGAGGCGGGAACGATGGAAACGCCGAGATTGGCGGCGACGAGATTGACGACGGAGGGGATCTGCGGCGCTTCCTGCGTCACCACGAGGTCGAAGCCGGCTTCGCGGCAGGCCGCGACGATATCGTCATAGAGGCTGAGACCCACCATGCGCGGAAAGAGAATGAAGGGTTCGCCGGCCAGCCCCGAGATCGGCACGCGCTCCTTTTTCGCCAGCGGATGATGTGCGGGCAGCGCGATCAACATCGGCTCGTCGGCAAAGCGCTTCAGGCGCACATCCCGCGGATCTTCCAGTCCCGGCCGAATGAAGGCCGCGTCGATCTCGCCGCGCATCAGCCGCTCCATCAGCGCATTGGTGTTCATTTCGGTCAAAGACAGCCGCACCTCCGGCCAGTGTCCGCGGAACTCGCGAATGGTTGATGTGACGATGGTGTTGAAGGCGGAAGAGGCGGTGAAGCCGAGCGACAGGCGGCCGATTTCGCCGCGATTGGCGCGTTGGGCGGCGAGCTTTGCCTTCTCCGCCGCATCGACCGCCATTTTTGCTTCCGCGAGAAAGGCCTCGCCTGCCGCCGTCAACTCTGCGCCATGCGGCACGCGGTGGAACAGTTGCGCACCCACTTCGTTTTCCAGGTCCCGGATCTGTTGGCTGAGCGGCGGCTGGCCGATGCCGAGATTGGCCGCGGCGCGGGTAAAGTTTCCCGCCTCCGCGAGCGCCAGAAAATAGCGGATATGACGCAGCTCCATCGCTATCTCCAAAAGCTATTGAGATCGCCTGTTCCATATATTGGACTAATGAAGCCGATCTGACTAGATTCCGGAGCAAGAAAGGTTGGGTGTCCCGATGTCTCGCGCTGCTGGCAAGCAGGAAGCCACTGCTTCCGAAGTTCCGTCCCGTCCCGAATTGACACTCGTCAGGATTGCGCCGCCGGCGGAGTCCCGCCAATTCCTGATACGCGGTACGCCTGCCTTCCGCCATGCGACCATCGCGCTGTTTCTCTCCGGTTTTGCTACTTTCTCGCTGCTCTATTGCGTGCAGCCGCTGATGCCGATTTTCTCCCAGGATTTCGGTGTCACACCAGCGGCTAGCTCGTTGTCGCTGTCACTTTCGACCGGCTTCCTGGCCTTTGCGATCTTCGGCGCGGCCGCCGTTTCCGAAAGCCTCGGCCGCCGCAGCCTGATGTTCATTTCGCTACTGGGCGCCGCGATCTGCACGATCGTCTGCGCGGTGTCGCCGAGTTGGCACATATTGCTCGTCGTCCGCGCGCTTGAGGGCTTTCTTCTGGGCGGCGTGCCGGCTGTCGCCATGACCTATCTGGCGGAAGAGATTGAGCCGCGCGGCCTTGGCGGTGCCATGGGCCTCTATATTGCCGGCAATGCCTTCGGCGGCATGGCGGGGCGTGTGGTAACGGGTTCGATCGCCGAATATCTGAGCTGGCGACCGGCGCTGGCAACCGTCGGCATTCTCGGCCTGATCGCCGCCATCGGCTTTCTCTACCTTCTGCCGCCGTCGCGCAATTTCATCCCGCGCAAAGGCTTCGATGCCGCCTTTCATGTGAAAGCCTGGAGTGGACACTTCACCAACGCTGCGCTGCCGCTGCTCTTTGCCATCGGCTTTCTCGTCATGGGGGCCTTCGTCACGGTCTATAATTATGCCGGCTTCCGCCTCGTCGCCGCGCCTTATAATCTAAGCCAGACCGAGCTGGGCCTGATCTTTACCGCCTATCTCTTCGGCATTGCCGCCTCTTGGGCAGCCGGTCTGCTCGGCGATCGCATCGGCCATTTCGTCGTGCTGCCTGTCGGCGTGCTGATCGCTGCACTCGGCGCAGCGGTGACGCTTTGCAGCTCTCTGCCGCTGGTCATTCTCGGCATCGTCCTGGTGACGATCGGCTTCTTCATGACCCATTCCGTCGCAAGCGCATTGGTCGGACGGCTGGCGCGTAGCTTCAAGGGCCACGCCTCCTCGCTCTACCTGCTCGCCTATTATCTCGGCTCCAGCATTGCCGGCTCCGTCGGTGGCTATTTCTGGCTTGCCGATGGCTGGAACGCCGTGGTTGCCTTCATCCTTGTCATGCTGGCACTCTGTCTCGTCAGCGCCCTTGCCGTCGCCAGGCTGGCGCGCCGTTGAGGTAGGAGGCTGCCATGGTCCGCATCGATCATCTCGATCATCTGGTGCTCACGGTCGCGAGCATCGAGGAGAGCTGCGATTTTTATGCACGCGTCCTCGGTATGGGTGTCGAAACCTTCGGCGAGGGCCGCAAGGCTCTGACCTTCGGCAACCAGAAGATCAATCTGCACCGCGCGGGACATGAGTTCGAGCCGAAGGCTGAACGGCCGACGCCGGGCTCAGCCGACCTTTGCTTCATCAGCACAACGCCTCTGGACGATGTCATCGCTCAC
>NZ_JAUQTZ010000130.1:0-17553 GCF_059803845.1 Rhizobium sp. UFLA01-1127
CAACATGTTGCCTTCTCGGCTAAACTGGCGCATCGACATTGGAGGCGGGTTTGCGCCTATCCGTCTGCTGTACCACCAGGTGGAAAGGGTTGTGACTGCCGCTACCGCCACGACGGAAGGTGCGATGGCGTGTGCGCCGAAAAGGTAGATCAGCGGGACACTGATCAAGGTGCCGAAAAAACCTGCGAGCACGTTGATGCGTGCAAGATTTGCAATGCCCCGCAATCCCTGAATCAAAGCAGTCTGCCCGGACGACACCACGCGGAAAAATACACCAAGGGAGAGCAGCGCAATGCCGCCGGCATGCTGATAGTCGCCGAAGGTAAAATTCGAGACCGGAAATGCCAGCGCGGCGAGGAAGAGTGCGCCAAACAAGCCGAGCACGATTGATATGCGTCTGAGTACTTTTGCCGACTGTGCGATTCTTGCTGCGTCATCGGTGCTGGCGGCCTCGGCGACCTGGCGCACTCCGCTGCCTCCCAATCCTAGGCCGGCTGCCGTTTGCGCAATATCGACGATTGACCCATAGAGGCCGACAAGCCCCACACCCTCCGGTCCGAGCAGAACGGCCAGGGCTTTGTTGCGAATGATGCTAAGGGCAACATTCACGAGCGAGGAGCCGCCCATCAGCATCGTCGACTTTAGGATCTGGGTATAAGTCTGGCCGCTCGGTGGGATTGTGCGCAAAGTCGTCAGATGCCCCTGGCCATTTGTGGTGCGGGGCTGGATCTCCGGTGCCCAATGGATCTCGGCTTTGCCGACTTATCCTGATTGCTTGAGGATTTGCCTTTGACCCAGCCCCAGTGGACGGCCGCTTCCACGTTGAGCTTGCCTGTGGCGCGCAAGAAGCCGGCCGACAAAAGGCTTATCTGCAACATTTGCTTTTCGCAGGTCATTGGCCTGACCTTTTGGCGAGCGTTTCGGGACCCGACGAGAAATCAAAGGCCGCCTCAGACGAGGTGTCTGAAATGTGGTGCTGAACAACTCTCACGACGTCACCCGGCACCAACGCGGTTGTCTCAGAGGCTTCGAACTGCTGGATCTGCCCTTCACTTCGCCGGCTTACGGTAAAAGTGAGCGGGAGTTCTTCGCCCCGATTTCTTGCGCCGCCGCCGCTCGCGACGTCATCGACGAGTAGCTTTTGCGTCATCTCACGCTTCATTTTGAGCTGATCAAGATTTGCCCGTTCCGACTGCGCTTCGGCAGCGACTTCGCTCCGTCGCGTGTCGGACAATCCCTCGAGGTTCCGCGTTGTCTCGCTGATTGCCTGGCGGCCCCGCATGACGGCGGTGACGAGGTCAAGCTTGTCGGAGCGATAGGTCGTGAGCAACCGTTCCAGGTCCAGTTGGCGCGACGAGAGCGCGAGGCCCTTCTCGACGAGGCTCTTAACGCTGCCCAGTTGCTCCTCGACCGATTTGATGTTGTCATCTGCACCTGTCAGCTTTTCCGCCAGCGTTGAGATCTCCGTGTTCAAAAGATCGCGCAACTCCGTAAGCGCCTTTGACTGCCTGGCCAGCGCATTTGCGCGAGCTTGAAAGATAACCCGTTCCTCGTTTTCGATCCCCGTGACATATTGCTGGTCTATACCGGACGGCTGGTCGAACGTTATCTCCTTGGCCCCATCCATCTCCGCTTCGAGTCGCGATAACTTCGCGGCGCTGCGCAGGATCGAGTGATCGATTTCTCGCAATTCGCCTGCCAGTCTGATCGACTGCGTTTGCGGTTGACTTTTGTCACGGAACGGGCCGCCGCTCATTGCAAGGGATTGCAGGACGGTGAGTCCGGGACGGAATTTGTACTCGCCAGGCGTGGTTACGTCTCCCACGACATAAATTGGCGGATATTCGAGAATTTCGATGGTGACTGCGGGTGGCTGAACCAATCCGATCTTTTCCTGCAGACGCCTGGCAATCTCGCTTGTGACACTGGCGCTATCGCGGTTGACGACGGGAAGGGAGCCAAGAAAAGGCAAAAAGACGGCACCTTCATCCGAGACCGTATACTCGCCGCCAAGCGCATCCCACCGTTCATACTGGCCTTTGGACTGAATCCATTGGACAACTGTCAGACGGATTCTAGTCTGCGAAACAAAAGGACCGCCATCGGCGAGAGCCGGCGACGCTGCTCCGGACAGAAAGGCGAGCACACCGATGACGGAGGTCGCGCGAAAGAACAAGTGAGATGCACGATGCGATAGCTTCATGTACATGTCCCGCCTGCGATGCCTCCTTGAACGGACGCTGTTCCATGCCCGGGGCGCTGCGAACGCCGGACGTTAAGCCCAAGGTCGCAATGCCAGTATGCAGTCTGGCGAAGGCTTGAGGAAGGTGGAGGTCGTTTGCTTTGCCTCATCATTAGTGATGAGGCGGGGGAAGGTGCTTAAGCCTAAGCTGAGCAGGACCAGCTTTCAGTGCCTGTCTGAATCCGCGTCCGTATCGCCGCGCAATGCCAGCGCAGCAATAGCGGATGGAACATTGGCTGCGCCGGATGAGCCGATCGCGGGAAGAGACGGACGGGTTTGTCTCACGAACAACGCCGCGAGGCGGGCGCTGAGAGGAATTGCACTCGGGTGCCGAAACTGGCCTGCGCCGGTTCCCAGCGCGGGGCCGATCGTGCCGCCATCATGCCACCCCATCACGCTGCCTTCTCAACGACGTCGATGCCAAAGCATGGCCTTTCGGGGCATGCAAGCATGCGCCTGTCGGCTAAGAGTTCGCCGATGTGCTCGCCCGTATCGCCGATCTTCCCGCCTCCCGCCTGCACGAACTACTGCCTTGGCAATGGAAGGCACGCAGAGCGACGGCTATCGCGGCGGCCGTGTAAACAGCGCCCGGAACAATGCTTCCGAACGCTCCAAGCCTTCCTCAGTCAGGATCAATGACTTCGACTTGTTGACGGGGGTCGCCGATCAACCCCTTCTTGTGAAGTCGATCCGTCGTTGCCCAGTCGAAGCCCTTCCAGGCACAACGCTCGTTATGCAGCGTCAGCCATAACAGCGCCAAAACGGCAGCATCGATTTTGTCCTCATCGATGTCCATGAACCCACATTACCATGTGCGGCGAGCGTCCATCTACGCAAAACGCGAAAGTCTCGGAATTAAAGGCAGAGCGATACCTGCCCTTTAACGACGGCCATTGCGCCAATCTTCGAGGCGTGCATGCGCCAAGGCAAGCGAGGCGACGACCGGCATGAGCCTGTGAAATGGCAGCAGCCGGCTGGATTGCAGCGGGATCGGCAGGGATTCCGCGATTTCACCGAGCGCCAGTCTCGCCAGTGTTCGTCCGAGCTGCGCCGTCATGGCAATGCCGCGGCCGTTGCAGCCGATCCCGCCGAAGAAGCTGTCGCCGAAACGGTAGAGGCGCGGCAGGAAATCCGGCGTCATGATCGCCGTTCCGGTCCAGACGATCTCCAAGCCGGGATGGCGAGGCAAGTGGAGTTCGGATGCGAGCCGGTCGACGACGGCGCGGCCGACGCGCTCGAAGGCGCCGAAGGGATTGATCGCCATGCCGCCGCTGATCAGCCTGTTGTCGCGATCGAGCCGGTAGGTGAAGAGGTTGGAGCGCGTATCGCCGACAGGCCTGCGATTTGGGGCGATCCGCGCAACGGTTTCGGCATCGATCGGCTTCGTCGCCACTTGATACACCTTTAACGGCACGCCCGTTCGGCCCATGCGGCCGGCTATGCCGCTTGTGAAAGCGTTGGTGGCGAGGATGACGACGTCGGTTTCGATTTCATCGCCCGCAAGGCCGACGCGCCAGGTGCCGCCATGTCGCTCGACGCGCTCGACTGTATTGTTTTCGCGGATCTTGCCGCCGCGCCGCATGACCGCGCTTGCGAGCCCGTAGAGATAATTCAGCGGATGGAGGGTGCCGCCGGAGTGATCGATCAATCCTCCGGAATAAATCTCCATACCGGTCTCGCTCCGGATGGCGCCCGCATCGAGAAATTCGACTGGGCGGCCAAGCTCCGTCCAGTCCTTCGCCCGTCGGCGCAGGATCGCAGCCATGTCGTCGCCATAAGCGGGCTGCAGCCAACCGGTCTGCGCGGCATCGCATGAAATCTGCTCCTCGGCGATGGTCGCAAACACCTCGTCGGCACCCGCACCCACGAGCGATAATAAGGCATCCGCCTTGTCGCGCGGCAGCTTCTGACGGACGTTGACGGGATCGGCCTTGGCAAAATTCGGAACGACAAAGCCGGCATTCATGCCGCTTGCCCCCGCACCCAGACGCCCGGCCTCAAGCACTGTCACGGATCGTCCGCTGCGGGCAAGGTGACGTGCAGCAGTCAGGCCGGTGAATCCACCGCCGATCACGACGACGTCTGAACGGGAAGGCAGGTCGCAGGAAAGTGCAGGGGCAGGGCCGGCCGTCAGCGTCCACAGGGTCGGATTGGTGGGGCGAGCGGCACTGCTGGGCATCAGCGGAGGATCTCTCAATAATTACGCCAGATAGCTGTCACCCTAGATCAGCCGCTGGAGGGATTGCGCCAGGATGATTGCAAGCAAGGCGCCAATAAGTGCGCCTTGCCGTTCTGCAAAGTGGAGTGCCGCCTACTTGATCTTGTCCTTCAGCGCCGCAACGTCTTCCATCGACAGCTGACCATCGGTCGCAACCTTGCCGTCGGCGATCTTCCAGAGTCGGAAGGGACCGGTGATGTCGCCATATTGATCGAAGGAGACCGGGCCGATGACGCCTTCGTAACGGATCGGCTTGCCTTCCTTGATCAGGCCGAGCGCCTTGGCGAACTCCTCCTTGCCGGCATAGATCGGCGTGCCCTTGGGGTCGACGACCCTGTAGATGTCGTCTTTCAGCTTCGAGGTGTCATCGCCAGCGATCGCCAGCGCGAGACCGACAATCGCACCGGCGTCATAAGCTCGGTCAGCGGCCGGGTTGGTCGGCTCGATGCCCGAAAAGTCCTTGTAGTTCTTGTTGAAATAGGCGGTGGATGGCGTCGGTGTCGTGCCCGAGGAGGTGCCATAGGCGTCCTTCAGATAGTCGGCGCCGACGGAATCGATGAAGTCCGGGCTGTTCATGCCGTCATTGAGCAGGAACTTCTGCGGGCCGCCTTGCGAGATCCAGGTGCGGGCGATGGTCGCGCCGTCCACCGGCGTGCTGACGAGGTAGAGACCGTCGGGATTACCGCCTATGCCGGCGGTGACTTCCGAGGCATAGCTCGATTGCTTTTCATTATAGGGCGTCGTCGAGACGATCGTGCCGCCGAGCGCCTTATAGGCCTTTGAGAATTCGGCGACCATGTTGACGCCGAAATCATTGTTGACGTGGATGATCGCGAGCTTCTTGAAGCCCTTGTCGATTGCGTATTTGGCGGCGGCGATACCCTGCAGCGAATCCGATGTGATGGTGCGGAAGAAGATACCGTTGGTCTTGCCGTCGCGGCCAAGCGCCGTCAGCGTCGGCGAAGAGGCGGCCGGCGATACCTGCACGATCTTGGCCGGCGCGGTGACCGAGGTCAGGATCGGGATCGTCACCGAAGAAATGATGCCGCCAATGATGGCCGGTACCTTCTTGACCTGCACGAGCTGGGTCGCGGCATCAACCGCGACATTGCCCTGACTCTGGCTGTCGCGCGTATCCGTCACCAGATCGCAGCCATGGGCGCCGCCGGCGGCGTTGATGTCGCGGAAGGCCATCTCGACGGACTTCGCGCCCGCCTGGCCGTATTCGCCGGCCGGGCCGGTGAGCTCCATCACGAGGCCGACCGTTACCTTGCAGTTGGCGGCATTGGCGGCTCCGGCTGCGGCTAAGAGAGCCAGTGCCGTGGTGATTTGAAATATCGTCTTCTTCATCTTTGTTCCCCTTATTCGGTCAACGATTTTCATTTCTGTTTTTAGAAACCTGTCAGTTGTCCGGCATCTGCAGCCAGGTTTCATGCAGATGCTGCCATTCGACGCCGTTGGGTGCCGATGAACTTGCGGTGAAAAGCGCGCTTGCCTGCCGCCGGCTATATTTGCCGGCGCGCGTCTGCGCTTCCACATAGGTAAGAACGATCATATCCGCAGTCTCGAACCTCGCGCAGATACCTGAAATCTCGATGCTGAAATCACCATGAAAGCTCGCCCGGTTTGCCCGGATCAGCTCGATGGTCTCAGTGCGATCGAAGATACGGCCGGTTGGCGGGATCATATGAAACGCTTGGCCGAAGGTGCGCTCGCAGCGGCCGAAATCGGTCTTGTCGGCGGTTGCGGCGTCATACCAGGCTTCGAAGAAGCGATGGAAATCAATAACCTCGGCGCTGGCCTTGTGGAAGAGGGGCGATTGCTGGCTCATACCTTCCCCGCATTGAGGTTGTAATGCATGATCGAGCCGTGCCTGCCGGTGCGGTCACGCTCCAGCGTGTAGACATCGCCTTCAAGGCCGGGGCTCTGGGTGATGATGCCGGAGATCTGGCGGCGGTCGTCGTCCGAGAGTGCGATATCCATAATCTTGGCATTGGCGAGCGCGTGCGCCTGATTGCGGGCACCGACGATAACGGCGGCGACCTGCGGCTGCTCCAGCACCCAGGCGCTGGCGATCGTGGCGATATCGACACCATGGCGGTCGCCGATGGCCTTCAGCGTACCTAGCAACGACTGGAACAGCTCCCAGCCGCCGAAATCATCGATGATCAGCTTGTATTTGACGAGCGAGCGGTTCTCGAGCGGCATCTCTGGCTCGGGCTGATCGAGCCATTTGTCGCTCAAAAAGCCGCCTGCCACTGAACCGTAGCAGAGGAACTTTACGTCGTGTTCGGCGGCCAGCTTGGCGAGGCTGCGTGACGGCCGCTGATCGAGAACGGAATATTGCAGCTGCTGACTGACCAGCGGAATGCCGGCCTCAAGAATTTCGGCTATATGCTGCGTGTCGAAATTGGTCGTGCCGACATTGCGCACCTTGCCTTCGCGGCGCATCTCGTCCAGCCAGCTCAACGCTTCGAGATAGCCTGGCAGGGAATAATCCCACCAGTGAAACTGCACCAGATCGAGCTGCTCGGTTTTCAGCTTGCTCAGCGACTTGTCGACGATCCCGCGAATATAGTCGCGGCTGATCGTTGCCAGTTTCTCGAGATCGGGCACGAGCTTGGTGTGTACCTTCATCGCGCCTGCGGCTTCCGCGCCGCGTTCGTTTCGAAGGCGTTCCCGCGCCTCGCCGATCAGTTCCTCGACGCCCGTATAGATGTCGGCGCAATCATAGGTGCGGATTCCGACGTCGTAAGCGGCGATCAGGTCGGTTACGGCCTGCGCGCGGTCGATGGCGCCGTGTCCTCCGGCAAGCTGCCAGCCGCCGCGGATGACGCGGGAAATCTTGTATCCGGGGCTGAGCTCAAATGTCTTGGCGGTCATGCGGTTCATTCTCCTTCGGGCAACGGCACTGCCGTCGTTTCGGCATGGCTGAACCGCCGCTTGCCCGTTCTGACGATCCGCAATCTGCTCGCGCAGTTGGGGTCGGGGCAGGCGATTTCCGCATCCGAGGTCATCCAGTCGTTTCTGTGGGTGGGCCGTTGCTTGGCCGCCAGCAGCGGCAGGACGGTCGATATGGAGTAGATCGAAAAGCCCTGGCCCGGCGGCAGGGACAGCATTTCGCCCTTAAGTTCGAAATAATCCCCTGGCTTGGCGCCGCAATAAATCGGCTTGCCCTCAGGAATGACGGCCTCGACCCTCAGGTCGAACAGTTCGAAACTGTCGTCGCTTGCCTGCGCCATCTCAGATCTCCGCACGCTCCAAGGTGATGTCACAGGCGCCGTTGCGGCGAATAACGCCGCAGGCTGTCGCGAATTGCTCGCGTTCTTCCATGCGCACCTGTGCGACGACGCTGCCAGCGAGCCAGCCGATCGGGAAGAGCAGACGCGCGCCCTGTCCATAGAACAGTCCGATATCGAAGATCGCATCGGGATTGCCGCCCCACATGCGCGGCGGCACATAGCTGAGCACGATATCGCCGGGCTGCGGCGTCAGCGTCGCATTCTCGGCGGGCAGGGCGTTCGCGTAGGGTGCGCCCTTTAGATGCGCCGGCGGGATCGGGCAGGAGATTTCAGGGCCGGTCCACATGGCATGAATGCCGCCGACGACGCGCTGTTCGCTGAGATAGCTCCAGAGGAAGGCGACATTGTCAGGCGCCTTGGCATCCATCAGCGGCGCAAGGACACTGAGACCGGAGCGGGGTTCGGAGATCTTGATGGCGCGTTGGCTCATGCGGACAGGCCCTTCTTGGCTTCGGCTTCCAGTTTGCTGCGCAGAAAGGTGAACGGCCGGCTGATGTCTGCGACCAGCGCATCCCGGGCTTCCTTTGCATCCTGTGTGGCGATCGCCTTGACGATCGTGCGGTGATAATGGGCGGTGTCGACCTCGCCGGCATCCGAGAAGGCGTAGATGGCAACGCGGATGCAGGGGCCGGATTGCAGCCAAAGGCTTTCGATCATCGGGATCAGGACGGCCGAACCGCAGGCGCGATAAATCTCGAAGTGAAAGGCCTGGTTGAGCGTCACCTCGCGGTCGACGTCCTTCTTGTGCTTTAGCGCGCGCATCTCGTCCCATTCGCCGAGCATGCTTTCAATGGTCGCTATCTGGCGCGGCGTCATGCGGGTTGCGGCAAGCGCAATCGCCTCGCCCTCGATGAGGATGCGGGCGCGCAGAAGATCGTCCATGCGCTCCAGCGTGATCGGCGGCACGCGGACGGATCGGTTGGGAAGGGCCTCCAGCGCTTTCTCGGTAATCAGCCGGCCGAGGGCCTCGCGCACCGGCATGGTGCTGGTCATCAGCGCGTCGGCGAGGCCACGGATCGTCAATACCTGGCTCGGCTCGAAAAGCCCGCCGATCAGCGCGCGGCGCAGTTCCAGATAGACCCTATCCTGAATGGTTTCCCGTCCCACTGGCGCAAGCTGTGCGGCAATCGGATCGCTCTTGTCGGCGGCGGCCTTTTGCATATGAAATCCCTTTTTGGCTTGCGAACGGAATTAAAGCTGATTAGCGTGATCAATGCAAGTGTGATCACAAATCAAATAATCAGGAAAGTGGCAATGATCGCTTTCCGACCAGAGGGATCTCATGAGTACGACAACCGAACGGCATGGGGAGGAAGCCCGGCCTATTCTAATGGCCAGAAACGTGGTGCGGCGTTTCGGCGGTCTCGTGGCCGTCAACGACGTTTCCTTCGACGTGCGCCAGGGCGAAATCCTCGGATTGATCGGCCCGAACGGCGCCGGCAAGACGACGATGTTCGACCTTCTGGCCGGTAGTGTTGCGCCGAGCAGCGGCGAGATTATCTTGAATGGAGCGGCCGTCGCGGGCGAGGCGGCCCATCGCCGGATTGGTCGCGGCCTTGGCCGCACCTTTCAGATCCCGCGGCCTTTTCCCAATCTGACGCTTCTCGACAATGTTATGCTCGCCGCCCAGGACCAGGCCGGAGAGCGGCTGCTGTCGAATTTCCTGCGTCCGTGGAAAGTCGCCGCGCAGGAGAAGGCTATCCATGCCAAGGCCATGGACCTGCTCGACCTCGTTCACCTGACGCACCTGGCGTATGAGCCGGCGCGCGTCCTGTCCGGCGGTCAACGCAAGCTTCTGGAGCTTGCCCGCGTCATGATGGCTGATCCTGCCCTGATCCTGCTCGATGAGCCGGCGGCCGGCGTCAACGCGACGCTTCTGGAAACGATCATCGATCGCATCCGCGATATCAATCAACGCGGCGTCACCTTTCTCCTGATCGAGCATAATATCGATATGGTGACGCGCCTGTGTCATCGCGTGCTCGTCATGGCGAGTGGCCAGCTTCTTTGCGAAGGCACCCCGGAACAGGTTGCCCGCGATCCGCGTGTCATCGAAGCCTATCTCGGAGGCGCGGCATGAGTGAACCGGTCTTGAGCGTTCAAAATCTTGTCGCCGGTTACGAGCCGGGCGTGCCGATCGTTCGCGGCGCTTCGATTATGGTAGCGGAGAAGGAGATCGTTGTCGTTCTCGGTCCCAATGGCGCCGGAAAATCGAGTTTCATCAAGGCGATTGCCGGTCTTGTTCCGATCGAAAGTGGCACGGTCGAGCTTGCCGGCCGGGATATAACGAGTGCGCCAGCCCACAACATGGTGCGGCTCGGCCTTGCCTTCGTGCCGCAGACGGAAAATGTCTTTCCGCTGATGTCGGTCGAGGACAATCTGAAGGTGGCCGGCGGCATCTTGAAGCCAAAGGATGTGCCCGGCCGCATCGAAGAAATGTATGCGACCTTTCCGGATCTTGCCCGCCATCGCCGCATTGCGGCCGGCAATCTCTCCGGAGGGCAGCGGCAGATGCTGGCCATTGCGCGCGCGCTCATCGTGCATCCGAAGCTGCTCGTGCTCGATGAGCCCTCGGCTGGCCTCTCGCCAAAATTCGTTTCGATGGTCTTCGACATGCTGACCGAAATCCGCAAGTCTGGCGTCACAATTCTGCTGGTCGAGCAGAATGCCAAAGCGGCGCTGGCGATTGGCGATCGCGCTTATGTCCTCGTCGAGGGCAAGGACAGGCATGAAGGCGTGGCTTCCGAGCTTTGGAACGATCCCGTCGTCGCCGAACTCTATCTCGGCCAGCGACCCGCGGCTTCGGCGAAAGGAGGTGCGGCATGAACCTGCAATTCATCGTCGACGGATTGCTGACGGGCTCGATGATCGGCCTTGGCGCTATCGGCGTGACACTCACCTATTCGATCCTGCGTTTCTCGAATTTCGCCCATGGCGATTTCATGGCTTGGGGCACCTATGCGACGCTTGCCGTGGTCAGTGCGATCGGCGCAGTCTTCGGCAAAATCGCGCCGATAGGCCCGCTCTCCTTCGGCTGGCCGCTGATTGTTGCCGCGATCGTCGCAATGGGGTTCACAGGCGTCCTTGCCCTTGCGCTCGACAAGGTGCTCTTTGCCAGGCTGCGGGCCAAGGGCCAGTCGATCATCGTCGTCATGGCGAGCTTCGGTGCTTCCATGGCGCTGCGCAGCCTGCTCGAATTCCTCTTCACCTCCCGCCCGACCTATTTCAGCCGCGCCATCCAGATCGCCATGCCGGTTGGTTTGGGCATCCGAATTACGCCCGATCAGATTGCCCTATTGATCGTCACGGCGTTTCTAGTCTTCGGCGTGCATGTGTTGATGACGAGGACGCAGACGGGCCGCTCCATGCAGGCGCTCAGCCAGAATCCGGCGCTTGCCCGCGTCGTCGGCATCGATGTCGCCAAGGTCGTGCGTGTTACCTGGCTGATCGGCGGGGGACTGGCTTGCGTCGCCGGCGTGATGATCGGCATTCTCGTGCAGATCCGCCCGCTAATGGGTTTCGACATGCTGTTGCCGATGTTTGCAGCAGCCATTCTCGGCGGTATCGGCAGCGTGCCGGGCGCGGTTCTCGGCGGCCTGATCATCGGCCTTGCCGAGGCGGCCGCCGTTCAGCTGATCGGAGCCGAGTGGCGGGCCGCCATCTCCTTCATCATCCTGATGGCAGTGCTGTTCATCCGGCCGATCGGCCTTTTCGGAGTGAAAGAGCGATGATGGACATTATTGGCTACGGCGCTTTCTTCCTGACGACCGCGCTGATCTTTTCCTTCATCACGCTCGGCCTGAACCTGCAATGGGGCCTGACCGGCCTCTTCAATGTCGGGCTCGCCGGCTTCGTTGCCGTCGGCGCCTATACCTCGGCCTTGCTGACGACGCCTGATACGGCCGGGCGGTTCGGCGGGTTCGGTCTGCCGATCCTCGTCGGTTGGCTCGGCGCGATGATTATCGCCGGTCTTGTTGCCGCCATCATCGGCGTGGCGACGCTCCGGCTGAAATCCGATTATCTGGCGATCACCACCTTCGGTGTGGCCGTCGTCGTCCAGCTCGTGGCGCTGAATGCGCAGAAACTCACCGGCGGTCCCTTCGGCATCGGCTTCATTCCTCGCCCATTCTCAAGCCTTGCCGAAACGCCGCTACTTTTCAATTTGGCCAATCTCGGCGTCGTGACTATCGTGATTCTGATCGTTTACCTCGCGCTGGAGCATCTGGCGAAAAGCCCCTGGGGGCGCGTCCTAAAGGCGCTTCGCGAGGACGAACGCGCTGCCATTTCGCTTGGAAAGAGCGCTCGCTTCTACCGCGTACAGGCCTTTGCCGTCGGCGGTGCGATCATGGGACTGGCCGGCGCCATACAGGCACATTTCATCGGCTTCATCGCGCCGGATAATTACCTTCCGATCCTGACCTTTCAGGTATGGGTCATGCTGATCGTCGGCGGTTCCGGCAGCAACAAGGGTGCTATCGTCGGCAGCGTTCTGGTCTGGGCGATCTGGGCCGGCTCCGGTGCGCTGACGAGTATTCTCTTTTCGCCCGAACAGCAGGCTCGTGCGGCGTCGCTGCAGATTGTGGCGATCGGCGTCATGCTCTGCATCATCCTGCTGGTGCGTCCCGGCGGCCTGTTCGGTGATATGCGGCGGCGGCGATCGGCGGCCGCCCCGCAACGAAAACCGGCCGTGGATGAGCTGAGCGACAGGGCTTTGTAGCACTCACCGATTGACCACTGGTGAAAAGCAGGAGAATGCGCATATGCTCCGCGGATCGCGCCGACATATGCCCTCGATGGAGCGGCCGAAGCGCACCAGTTCCAAGAGCGGCAAGGCCGCCGGAAAGGTCATTGTCCGATTGCGGAACTCGTGATGCGCCTGTTTCAGACGTGTCGCGCCTATTCGTCATCAAGCGGTAACGGCTTTCGGTTCCAGGAGCGCTTTCAGGCCGAACACACCCGTACTTGCGAGCGGTTTCCGATTGCTTGAACCCGCCGGAGGGAGCGAGCGGCTCGTGCGGCGCGCCGTTGACGACCACGCGACCGCATTCCAGTCGATCCGCAAGCGCCTGCATGCGTGCGGCGTCGGTGCCAGATAGGTCTAAAGTCCATGCCGGATGCCGTTTTCGATGAAGACGGCCGCGTCGTCGTCGACGTAGACGATGACCGACAAGACCGGAGCGAATATTTCCTCGCGTGCGATCCGCATCTGTTTATCGACGCCGAAGAAAATCGACGGCTTCGTAAATCAGCCGCGGTCCAGTCCGCAAGGCCGTCCGGGGACCGCCCGTCAGGAGGCTGGCCCTCCCGCGTCCCAATTCGATATAGGGCTGGACGCGGTCGCACTGCTGCTGACTGACCATCGGAGCAATCATCACGTCCGGATCGTCGTGTGCACCGACCTTGAACGTTTCGATTTCCCGCTTCAGCCTGAATAGGATTTCATCTTGCCGATGGTTCCCTACCAGAATGCGGGTGCCGGCAACGCATGCCTGGCCGCTGTTTATGAAGCCCATCCGCAGTACGGCGGGGATGGCCGAGTCCAGATCGGCATCATCGAGAATGGTGTTCGGACCTTTGCCGCCAAGCTCCAGCGTGACGCGCTTGAAGGTTTCGGCCGCGCCGCGCAGGATTTCCTGCCGTCCGCAGTGGATCCGGTGAAGCTCACCTTCGCGATGTCCGGACGCCGGCTGAGTTCCGTCAAGGAAAATATGGCTCAGCATTTAGATCGTTCCAATTCCTTTCCACAAAAAAGGCGAATAAAAATGGAGGTGGAGGAAAATTTATCCTGCAAATATATATGCTTATATGAAGAGAATTCACCACCGTGTCCGCGGCCAAGTTTTATCTTGACTTTATTGGAACGTTCCAATTATGAATAAGCAGATGAGAGGCGTTGGAGGTGTCATGCCAAAGGGACGAGTGACCGTGATCGATATCGCGAAGGCAGCGGGCGTATCGAAATCGACAGTCTCGCTCGTTCTGCAAGGATCTCCGCTGGTCAACGACGGCACGAGGGCAAAGGTCAACGCCGTGATGCGCGAGCTCGGCTACGTCTATAATCGCGGTGCCGCCAATCTCAGGCAGTCTGGGTCAAAGTCGAAAATCATCGGAGTCGTCGTCAACGACCTGACGAACGGTTTCTTCGCCGAACTGGCGGTGGGCGTGGACATGGTCGTGCAGTCGGCGGGATTCGTGCAGTTCCTGTCCAACACAAGCGAGAACCTCGACCGCCAGCGGGAGGTCATCGCCTCGATGCGTGAACACGGCATTTCCGGGCTGATCCTCTCACCGGCGCGAGGGACGGAAGCCGCCGACTTGAAGCCGCTCGTCAACGCCGGCATTCCCGTCGTCCTCGCTGTCAGGAACGTGCCGGGAGCAAAGGCCTCGTCGGTTGTCTCGGATAATCGGGAGGGCGTCTTCCTGGGCGTGCAGCATCTGGCTTTACTCGGTCATCACCGCATCGCCTTTCTTGGCGGTTTCCGTGACACCGCAGTCTTCGGCGAGCGTCTTGCCGGTTATCGCGCAGCTGCGACCACTTGCGGACTGGATTGCGATGAGGACCTCATTGTCGATTCCCAGCCGTCGCGGGCGGGCGGAGCCGAAGCGATCGAGCGTGCCCTGTCGATCGGAGATATGCCGACAGCGGCCGTATGCTTCAACGACGCGGTCGCGTTCGGGGTTTGCGACGGCCTTCGTGCGAGGAAGCTCGAGCCTGGCAGGGACTTTGCGGTCGTCGGGTTCGACGACGTGATCGAGGCAAAAACCGCCGTTCCGGCTTTGACTACCATCTCGGTCGATCCGCAGGGGATTGGCCGTCGTGCCGCGCAGCTCCTCCTGAAGCAGATCAGCGCCGGGAAGGCGGAAGCCGAAGCCATTGTCTCGTCGGTTCGGCTCGTGGTCCGTGAAAGCTGTGGCGCCGCGAACGGACCTTTGGCGGGGAGGAAGCAGGCATGACCGTTGGCTGGGGACTGATAGGCGCAAGCACGATTGCGCGCGAGTGGGTCATCGGTGCAATTCGAGCAACCGGTGGGGAGGTTGTGTCGGTCATGAGTTCAAGCGCCGAACGTGCGCGAAGCTATGCTGGCGAAAACAGTATCGCAAACTTCACGTCCGAGATCGCCGAGCTGCTCTCCAATCCTCACATTCACGCTGTCTACATTTCAACGACCAACGAACTTCATCGAGACCAAGCGATCGCTGCTGCAAGTGCCGGCAAGCACGTCCTTTGCGAAAAGCCGCTCGCTCTGTCGATTGAAGATGCGATGGCAATGGCGGCCGCTGCCTCGAGTGCCGGCGTTATCTTGGCGACGAACCATCACCTTCGCAACTCGGCGGCGCATGCGGCGATCCGAAAGGCCGTTGCGTCCGGCAAGATCGGGCGCCCGCTTTCGGCGCGTGTCTTCCACGCGGGCTATCTGCCGACGCATCTTCAGGGCTGGCGCCTCGACAAACCGTCAGCCGGGGGAGGGGCGATCTTCGATCTCACCGTACACGACGTCGATGCTCTGCGATATGTGCTTGGGCGGGATCCGATCGAGGTCGTCGCCTTCGCGCAGTCCGCTGGGATGACGAGCGAAGGACTGGAGGATGCGGTCATGGGCGTCATCCGCTTCGAAGACGGCATTATCGCGCAGTTCCACGATGGCTTCACCACCAAGTTCGCCGAGACCGGCCTCGAAGTGCACGGCACCGAGGGCTCGCTCGTCGGCCAAAACATAATGACGCAGCGCCCCGTCGGCACCGTCCTGCTGCGTAACGGAGATGGCGAGCGGCAACTGAACGTCGATGGTAGCAACCTCTACGAGGGCGTGCTCAGAGCGTTCCACTCCGCCATGAAGAATGGTTCGCCGTCGGCAACGGCCGCGGACGGAATCTGGTCACTCGCCACCGCGCTTGCCGTCAAGAAGGCGGTTGCGACGGGCGAGGCCGTGAAAGTTGAAACAGGACTGTAAACGAACATGAGCAAGCACATCACCCCGGCGCAAGCCGCAGCCCTCATTCCGGACGGCGCCGTCGTCTCCGTTTCGTCATCGAGCGGTCTCGGCTGCCCAGACCTCATGTTGAAGGCGATTGGCGAACGCTTCGATACTACCGGTCACCCAAGGAATATCACGACGCTGCATCCGATCGCGGCCGGTGACATGAGCGGCATCAAGGGCGTCGACCACATCGCCAAGAAGGGCCTCCTCAAGAAGATCATCGGCGGTTCCTACCCGTCGGGTCCATCCAGCGCGGAGCCGCCGCTGATCTGGCAGATGATCACCAACAACGAGATTCCAGCCTACAATATTCCTTCGGGCATCATGTTCGATATCCACCGGGAAGCCGCCGCCAAGCGCCCGGGCGTTCTGACGAAGGTCGGCATCGATACGTTCGTCGATCCGAACCGGCAGGGTTGCGCCATGAACGATCTCGGGGCCGAGGAACCCGTGGTCAAACGCGTCTCCTTCGAGGGCGACGACTACCTATTCTTCCCGTCGATCGTGCCGCAGGTCGCCATCGTCCGCGCGACGACCGCCGACGAGCGCGGCAATCTCACCTACGAACATGAAGGCGCCTATCTCGGTGGCCTCGATCAGGCGCTTGCCGCCCGCAACAACGGCGGCATCGTCATCGCTCAAGTCAAGCGCATAACGAAGGAAGGCTCGCTGAAGCCACACGACGTGCGCGTGCCTGGCATGCTCGTCGACTATGTCATCGTCGATCCCGATCAGAAGCAGACGACGCAGACGCTCTACGATCCGGCGATCTCAGGCGAGATCTTTCGGCCGCTCGACACTTTCCGGGTCCCGGAGTTCAACATCCAGAAGGTCATCGCCCGTCGTGTTGCGCAGGAACTGCAATCCGGAAGCTGCGTCAACCTTGGCTTCGGCATCTCGGCAAACGTGCCCCGCATTTTGATGGAAGAGGGTCTTCATGGCGCAGTAACCTGGGTGATCGAGCAGGGTGCCGTCGGTGGCGTTCCGCTTCTCGACTTCGCTTTCGGGTGCGCCTCGAATGCCGACGCCTACATGCCTTCGCCCTACCAGTTCACCTATTTCCAGGGAGCTGGTTTCGACGCCTCGCTGCTTTCCTTCCTGGAAATCGGCAGGGACGGCTCGGTCAACGTTTCCAAACTGTCCTTCCGGCCGCATGTCACCGCCGGCGCCGGCGGTTTCGTTGACATCACGGCGCGGGCGAAGAAGATTGTTTTTTCCGGAATGTTCAACGCGGGTGCCAAGCTCGCGATCGCAGGAGGCAGGCTTGTGATCGAGAAGGAAGGCAAGCTCAAGAAACTGGTCAACGAGGTCGAGCACGTCACCTTTTCGGGCAAGCGCGCGATCGAACAGGGGCAGGACATCACCTATGTCACCGAGCGCTGCGTCATGAAACTGACGTCGCAGGGCATCGTGGTGACGGAGATCGCCCCGGGTATCGATCTCCAGGAACACATCCTGGGCCAGTCTGAATTTCCGCTGATCGTTTCCGGAGATCTCAAGATCATGGACTCGAACCTCTTTGTCGAGGCCAGCATTGGTCTGTCGCTTCAAAAGAAGCGCGCCCGCGTTCTGGAGGGTACCTTCAATGGCTAGCGGTACGGTGAAGATCGATGTGGAAGGCCACGTCGCGACGCTGACGGTTTCGCGGCCTGAAAAGCTGAACGCACTCGACCTCGACATGCTTAAAGCGTTGTCCGATGCCGCTGACGAAGTGGAAGCCAACGCAAATGTTCGCGTTGCCATCCTGACCGGCGAAGGCAAGGGATTCTCGGCCGGCGGCGACATCAAGGCCTGGGGTGGAATGCGACCCGA
>NZ_JAUQTZ010000131.1:0-17542 GCF_059803845.1 Rhizobium sp. UFLA01-1127
ATCGAATCCTCGGGGTAGTCGTTCGGCTGACACACATGGCAATTTTGTCGCCAGTATGGAAATTTAGATTATCATGCTGAATAAAATATAAAAATTTATGTGATCAAGGCTTCCAGTTAACATTCGGTAAGCCAAATCACCGTTTATTCAGCCGCGCGGCATCGTGGAACAGCGCCCGCGCGGAGGCGATCACGGAGGACTTTAGGGATGATGGATTTTTCTGCGGCCAAAGGGCCGAAGCTGGCGCTGGATGACGCCTCCGTGCTCGATATCGGTGACTGCCTCGTCGAGGGCCACAATCTTGCGCCTGGAAGCGCCGTTCCCGATGATGGCGATCCGCGTATCAGTCATTCCGTACAAGGCTTCCTCTTTACCTGTGGCCCGGATCATATCCGCCATCCCGATCCGATGACGGGGGCTTTCGAAGGCAAGCGCTACCCTCTGCATGGTTCCTTTTCCTCTCATCCGGCGAAAATTCTCTGGACAAGGTTCGAGGGAGGAAATGCGGAATGCCGGGCCGATATCGATGTCGTCACCGCCGAAGGACGGACGGCGAGACTGGAGCGCCATTGGCGGATCGACGGCGTGACCGGTGAAGTGTCGCTTGCTGATCGCATCGTCAATACGAGCGTCGAGGCGATGCCTGTCTTCCTGATGTACCACATGAATATCGGGGGCAAATGGTTCGACAGCGGCACGCGCCTCACCGGGCAGATGCTGGAAAATGGCGGATTTCCCTGGACGTTCGGCAAGGAGGGGGGCGATATCTTCTGCGTGCCGGCACAGGACAAAGGGGAAGATTGGGCTGAAATCAGCCTCGGGCCGATCGCGGCCATCGGCGGCAAGTCTTTGAGAGTGCGTTTCGGCACCGATACGCTGCCGTTCCTGCAGGTCTGGCGCAATCAGCGCTCCCCCGCACATGTGCTCGGTATCGAACCGGTTTCGCATCGCTGGGTCTCGCGCGCAGAGCTTGAGGACGCGGGCGAATTCAATATTCTCCAGCCCGGGGAAGTCCGCGATTTCATGCTCAGCTTCGCCTTCGTTTGAGAGTGTGCCGCGGTTGACGCCTGCTTTGGGGCGGCGTAGACCAAGGCCACGGTTTTAGAGAGGACATGAACCATGGATATCCGCCCGATCGACGATGAGTATTCGGTATCCGGCCAGATCAGCATTGAGGATCTCGACCAGATCAAGGCCATGGGTTTCAAGTCCATCGTTTGTCATCGTCCCGACAATGAAAGCCCGGATCAGACACCGTTCGGCGTCATCGCGGCGCGCGCCAAGGAACTGGGCCTGGAAATCACTCATGTCCCGGTTGGCCCCATGGGCGTTACCGAGGAAGCAGTGCAGGGCATGGTCGATGCTCTGGACGAGTTCCCGCGCCCGATGCTCGGCTATTGCCGGTCTGGCGCCCGCTCGACGGCAATCTATCAGAAGACGCATCACATTCGCGGCTGACCCATTGGGTCCTCGGCCCTTTAATTTGAAGGCAGGCCATCGGCCGCGCCCTGTTTACCTGTCGAAAAACAACATCAGGAGAAGACCATGAGCATCAAGCGCATCGACGTTGGCGCCCGCATGAGCGGCGCTGTCATCCACGGCAACACCGTTTATCTCGCCGGCCAGGTTGGCGAAGGCGAAAGCGTTACGGAGCAGTGCAAGTCGGCGCTGGCTGAAGTCGATCGCCTACTCGCTGCAGCCGGCTCCAGCAAGTCGAAGATCCTGCAGACGCTCATCTATCTGTCCGATATCTCCTACTTCGCCGAAATGAACGCCGCCTGGGAAGCCTGGGTCGATCCGGCCCATACGCCGGCCCGTGCGACTAGCGAAGCCAAGCTGGCCGCACCGAAGTACAAGGTCGAATTCATTGTGACCGCAGCTATCGGCTAAATCGGGTACAGCCTAATTTATGAAAGGCCGGTAGGCTTGTGCTCACCGGCCTTTTGTTTGAGCGATTTCCGTCAGGGTGCGCGAGGGCGTGATCGCTTCCGGATCGAGTGCGATCTCAATGATTGCCGGCTTGCCGCTTGCGCGAGCCCGTTCGAACGCCGGGCCGAATTCTTTTGTCGCTCTCACGATTTCACCATGGCCGCCATAGGCGCGGGCCAGCGCTGCGAAATCTGGATTGTCGAGCGCCGTGGCGCTGACGCGACCGGGATATTCGCGCTCCTGATGCATGCGGATCGTGCCGTACATGCCGTTGTTGATGACCAAGGCGATCAGCGGCAGTCGGTACTGGACGGCGGTTGCGAATTCCTGACCATGCATCATGAAACAGCCGTCACCGGCAAAGCAGATGACCTCGCGCTCCGGAAAGAGCTGTTTCGCCGCAACTGCCGCCGGCAGGCCATAGCCCATCGAGCCCGATGCCGGCGCCGCCTGTGTGTTGAAGCGGCGAAAGCGATGGAAGCGGTGCAGCCAGGTCGCATAGTTGCCGGCGCCATTGGTGAAGATCGCATCGTCAGCGGTGTTGGCTTCGATCCAATCCATGATGCGGCCCATGTGAACCGCGCCGGGGCTTTTCTCCGGTGTCACCGACCAGGCAAGGTAGGCGGCGTGCATGTGTTGCGTCCGCTCCGCCCAAGGTGTTTCGGTCGGCGGAGCGAGGTCCGCCAGCGCCGCGACGAAATCTGCCGGGCTGGCGCAGATGGCCAGGTCCGGACGATAGACGCGGCCGAGTTCCGAGGGATCGGGATGGATGTGGACGAGCTGCTGGCGCGGGTAGGGGATATCGACAAGCGTGTAGCCGGACGACGGCATCTCGGAAAGGCGGCCGCCGAGAAGGATCAATAGATCCGCTTCCTTGATCTCATTTGCCAGCGCCGGGTTGATGCCGATGCCGACATCGCCGGCATAGTTCGGATGCAGATGGTCGAACAGCATCTGCCTGCGGAAGGAGCAGCCGACCGGCAGCCTGAAACGCTCCGCGAACTGGCGGATGCCGGCAACGGCCTCTTCGTTCCAGCGTGAGCCGCCGAGGATCACCATCGGCCGCTTTGCCGCAGCGAGGCGCTGCCTGAGATCAGCGAGCTGGCCGCGGCCGGGATGGGCGGCAACCGGCGCGTATGGCCGTGCTTCCGGCGCCTCGACCTCATCGCGCAGCATGTCCTCGGGCAAGGTCAGTACAACAGGGCCAGGGCGCCCCGATGTCGCGACGGCGAAGGCGCGGGTCACAAATTCCGGAATGCGGGCGGCGTCGTCGATCTCGCCGACCCATTTCGCGAATTCGGTAAAGGCCCGGCGGAATTCCACTTCCTGAAATGCCTCGCGTTCGCGGGCATCGCGCTGAACCTGGCCGATGAACAAGATCATCGGGATCGAATCCTGCCGCGCGATATGAAGGCCGGCGGACGCGTTTGTGGCGCCGGGGCCGCGTGTGACCATGCAAATGCCGGGCTCGCCGGTCAAACGGCCCCAGGTATCCGCCATCATCGCAGCCCCGCCTTCCTGGCGGCAGACGAGCACGTTGATGTCGCTGTCATGCAAGGCGTCGAGCACGGCGAGAAAACTCTCGCCCGGCACGCAGGAAATACGCTGCACGCCATTTGCCTTCAAAGCCTCGACGATGAGTTGCCCGCCTGTTCGCTTCATGTGCCTGCCTTTCCCTCCAGTTCGGCCAATTCGGCCAGAACTTCCTCCTGATGTTCGCCGAGGCGCGGGCTCGGCCGTGTATAGGTCAACGGCGTTTCCGACAGCACGATCGGCGTTCGCACGCTTGGAATGACGGTGCCGGCGCTGTCCTCGAGATCGATCCTCAGGCCGCGTGCCACAATCTGCGGAGCGGCGAACATATCCTCGATCGTGTTGATGGCGCCGGCCGGCACCGCATTGGCCTCGCAGACTCGGAGCAGATCCGCCTTATTCCATTTGAGCGTCTGCGCCGAGATGAAAGCCCGTACCTCATTGCGGTTGGCGACGCGGGCCTTGTTGGTCGCGTAGCGCTCGTCGCCGGCATGGGATTCCATGCCGAGAATGACGCAGAGGCGCCGGAATTGTCCGTCATTGCCGACGGCCAGTATGAGGTAGCCGTCGGCCGTGGGCACGACTTCATATGGCGAGATGTTAGGATGGGCGTTGCCGAGCCTTACCGGCGGCTTGCCGGAGATCAGATAGTTCATGTTCTGATTGGCAAGCACGGCCGATTGCACATCGAGCAGCGCCATGTCGATCCGCTGCCCTTCGCCGCTTTTCAAGGCATGGATCAGGGCAGCCTCGATCGCAGAAACGGCATAGATACCGGTGAAGATGTCGGCGATCGCGACACCCGCCTTCATCGGCTGGCCATCCGGTTCGCCCGTGATCGACATGAAGCCGGACATGCCCTGAACGATATAATCGTAGCCTGCGAGATTGGCATAGGGGCCGGTCTGGCCGAAGCCCGTGATCGAACAGTAGACGATGCGGGGATTGATCTTTCTCAGGCTTTCATAATCCAGCCCGTATTTGACCAGGCCGCCGAGCTTGAAATTCTCGATCACCACGTCGGCTGTCTTTACCAGCCTGCGCACCACATCCTGTCCTTCCTCGGTCCTGAGGTCGGCGGTGATGGAGCGCTTGCCGCGATTGGCGGAATGGTAATAGGCGGCGGAGAGATTTTCGCCGCCCTTGCCCTCGACGAAGGGAGGTCCCCATTGGCGTGTGTCGTCGCCGCCGTCGGGATTTTCCACCTTGATGACGTCGGCGCCAAGATCGGCCAGCATCTGCCCTGCCCATGGACCAGCCAGAACGCGGGCAAGCTCGATGACACGAACACCGGAAAGCGGAGGTTTCTTGGTCTTCTCGTCAGTCATGTCGATCCACTCGCTTACGGCATGAACGCTGTTTCAGATGTATCGGATACGGGCTTGGAAGCAAAGCGCCGCTCGCGCCAGAGGATGTAGAGGCCCGAGCCGATGATGATGAGGATGCCGAGCCACTTGATCGCATCCGGGAAGTTACGGAAGACGAGCCAGCCGAAGATCGTCGCCGAGACGATTTCGAAATATTGCAGCGGTGCGAGCGTCGAGGCCGGCACGGCGCGATAGGCGTAGACCGTGAGGATGCCAGCGGCGGCTGCGGTGGCACCAACGCCGAAGAGATGGAGCATGGCCGTGGGATCCGGCATGACAGGATCGAGGATCGCAGATCCTGTCGCCCGGCCGACGGCAAGCAGCGCCAGGCCGAAGCCGATACCCCACAAGGCGGTCTGGAACTGCATCGACCAGGCATCCTCGCTATGGGAGACGACACGCGTGATCATCACGTAGACCGCGATGCAAAGCGCGGCGACGACGGGAAGCAGGGCGATGAAGCCGACTTCTTGAAAGCTCGGCTGGATGATCAGCATCGCGCCGAAAAAACCGACGGCGCAGGCCGTATAGCGCCGCCAGCCGATGGTTTCCTTCAGGAAGATGCTGCTGAGGATGGTGAGCATTATCGGCTCGACGAAGAAGATCGCGATGGCATCAGCCACCTCCATTACCTGCAGCGTGGTGACGAACGACACCATGGACAGCGTCAGCACTGCGGCTCGAATGGCATGGACGCCGCTGCGCCGCCATGTCCACACTCCCCATTGCCGGCGCATCGCCATCATCGGCAGAGCGAAGAGCGCTTGAAAAACGAAGCGCGCGGCTGTGACTTCGCCCGGTGGAACGGTGGCGGCAGCGAGCTTGGAAAAGATGTCTATGATCGGCGAGAGGATGACGGAGAGGAACATCATCAACAGGCCGAAGGTCAGTTCCGATTGCGGCAATCGGACCGAAGAGCCGCTGGAAGTGTTCATTGCAGAATTTCCTTGAGAATCAGTTCTTTGTCACCACCTTCTTGCACCAGTCGGCAAATCGGGCGGTGGCTTCGTCGGCACCGATATCGTTGAGCGTCTCGTGCCGCATGTTGGGGTAGATCTCGGTTGTAATATGAGAGAAGCCCGCGCGTTTCAAATGATTTGCGAGCCAGGAGATCGCTTTGGCGTTGTCGGTCGCCGGATCCTCGCCGCCTCCGACGAGGTGAATCGGTATGTTGCGTCGGAGCCGGTCAAGATAGGTCTTCTGCGGCGCGCGGAAGGTGAGCTCGAACAGATCGAGCCAAAGCGAGACGGAGGCATCGAAACCGCAAAGCGGATCGGCGATATATTTGTCCACCTGCTCGGGGATGCGCGAGAGCCAGTCGAAGTCGGTGCGGTAGTTCTCGATCGATTTGCCCCAGATCCCGAAGGTCAGCTTCGGCAACGGCCCGCTGGGGACATCCGACCCTTTGAACATGCGCTCGGTCTTGAGGATGAGCTGGGCGGCACGGCCGGCAAGGCCCGGATTGAAGTTGGCGTTCCAGACGGCGACGGCGTCGAATTTGTCCGGATACGTGACGACCGTGTTCAAACTGATCAATCCGCCCATGGAGTGACCAAAGAGAATGACCGGCAGGCCGGGATGGGCGCTTGCGGCAAGCTCGCGCATGGCGAGTACGTCGGCGATGACCAGTTCCACGCCGTCTCTTCGCGCAAAGCGGCCGATCGGCGCATCGTGGGCGATGGTCTCGCCGTGGCCGCGATGATCGTGGGCGTAGACATGGAAGCCTTGGCTGGCCATCGCATCGGCAAAGGCTTCGTAGCGGCGGGAGTGTTCGGCAAGACCATGCGATATCAGCAGAATGCCGCGCGCTTCTGCCGCCGCCGGCACGTGATGATAGGCAATCTTCGCGCCCGTCAAGCTATTCAGGCGCTGCTTATCCGCGAACATGCATTGGGTCCTCCTCATTTGAACGAAAGGTTATCATTCGGCCGATTGCAATGGATAGGTGTCGAAGCTCACAGAAATAAATCTTTCCGAGCGCTACGATTCAGGGTTGCGCCCGCTCGATCAAACTGCTTATTTGTTCCCATAATGTTCTAATCGGAGGCAGGAATGAGGCAGTTGCTTCGGGTATTTGCAGTTGTATTTCTCTCAATCGGAACGGCCGCCAGCGCCATGGCGCAGGAGCATAGCCGTGGGCGGACGCGTTTTATCCTGGCGGCAAGCTGGGAGCCGGCATTTTGCGCGGCGAACCAGAAAAAGGCGGAATGCCGGAACCAGTCGCCGAGCAATTACGATGCGAAGAATTTCTCGCTGCATGGCCTTTGGCCCATGAGGCAGGAATATTGCGATGTTTCGGAGGATTTGAAGCAGGCCGATCGCGGCCGCGACTGGAAGGACCTGCCGGCCGTGCAACTGTCGCAGGACGTCAAGACGAAGCTGGACAAAGTGATGCCGGGCACGCAATCCGGTCTCGAGCGGCACGAATGGGTCAAGCACGGCACCTGCACGAAGCTTAGCGCCGATCAATATTTCTCCATCGCCGCCGGCCTGATCGCCGAACTCAACACGTCTGCCGTGCGCGAACTCTTCGCCTAGAATATCGGCAAGGAGCTGGACGCGGAAAGCGTCAAGGCAGCCTTTGACCAAAGCTTCGGCGAAGGTGCCAATGCGCGCATCAAGATGAGCTGCCGACAGGTTGGCGATGTCAGGGTGATTTCGGAGCTGACCATCGGCCTCTCCGAAGATGCGATCGATCCGCAGCAAAGCAGCGAGCCGCGGCTCGCAAAACTGATCCAGGGCGCCGGCAGCACATCGTTCGGCTGCGATCGTGGCGTGGTGGACGCAGCTGGTTTCTAGCACAATCCGGCCTTTGCGGCGCGGATAAATGCCCTCGGACAAGGTTTCGCCGTTGCCCGAGGGCCGGGTTTCGCCTACATAGCGGCACAATTCGCAATGTTACCGCCCGTGGAGTAACCCAAGCTATGGCACGTCAGTTCATTTATCATATGGCCGGTCTGAATAAGGCCTATGGCGCCAAGAAGATCCTCGAGAACATCCATCTCTCCTTCTATCCAGACGCCAAGATCGGTATCCTCGGTCCGAACGGTGCGGGTAAATCGACCGTGCTGCGCATCATGGCCGGCCTCGACAAGGAATATACCGGCGAAGCCTGGCTGGCCGAAGGCGCCACCATCGGCTACCTGGCGCAGGAGCCTCAGCTCGATCCCAATAAGACGGTGTTCGAAAACGTCATGGAAGGCGTTGCCAAGAAAACCGAAATCCTCAATCGTTACAACGAATTGATGATGAACTATTCCGACGAGACTGCGGAAGAGGGCGCCAAGCTCCAGGATATCATCGACAGCCAGAATCTCTGGGATCTGGAAAGCCAGGTCGAGATGGCGATGGAAGCGTTGTGCTGCCCGCCGCGCGATGCCGAAGTGACCAGCCTTTCCGGCGGCGAGCGCCGTCGTATCGCGCTGTGCCGCCTGCTTCTCTCGCAGCCGGACCTGCTGCTGCTCGACGAACCGACCAACCATCTCGACGCTGAGACCATCGCCTGGCTGGAAAAGCACCTGCGCGACTATCCGGGTGCCGTGATGATGATCACCCACGACCGCTACTTCCTCGACAATGTTACCGGCTGGATCCTCGAACTCGACCGCGGCCGCGGCATTCCCTACGAAGGCAACTATTCCGCTTATCTGCGGGCCAAGGCCAAGCGCATGCAGCAGGAAGCCCGCGAAGAAGCCGGCCGCCAGAAGGCAATCAGCCGTGAACAGGAATGGATCGCCTCCAGCCCCAAAGCCCGTCAGGCCAAGTCCAAGGCGCGTATCAACGCTTACGAACAGCTGGTCGATGCCGCCGAAAATCAGCGTCCTGGCGACGCGCAGATCATCATTCCGGTCAGCGAGCGTCTCGGTCAGGTGGTGATCGAGATGGAGGGCATCACCAAGGGTTTCGAAGGCCGCACGCTGATCAACGATCTGTCGATCAAGCTGCCGCCCGGCGGCATCGTCGGTATCATCGGCCCGAACGGCGCCGGCAAGACGACCCTCTTCAAGATGATCACCGGGCAGGAAAAGCCGGATTCCGGCTCGATCCGCATCGGCGAGACGGTGCATCTCAGCTATGTCGACCAGAGCCGCGACGCGCTTGACGGCAACAAGACGGTTTGGGAAGAAATCTCCGGCGGCGCCGAAGTCATCAAGCTCGGCAAGTTCGACATGAACTCGCGCGCCTATTGCGGCGCCTTCAACTTCAAGGGCGGCGACCAGCAGCAGAAGGTCGGCAATCTCTCTGGCGGTCAGCGCAACCGCGTTCACCTGGCCAAGATGCTGAAGGCTGGCGGCAACGTGCTGCTGCTCGACGAACCAACCAACGACCTCGATACGGAAACGCTGGGGGCGCTGGAAAGCGCACTCGAAAACTTCGCCGGCTGCGCCATCATCATCAGCCACGACCGCATGTTCCTCGACCGCCTGGCCACGCATATCCTGGCCTTTGAAGGCGAAGGTCATGTCGAATGGTTCGAAGGCAACTTCGAGGATTACGAGCAGGACAAGATCCGCCGGCTCGGTCCTGATGCACTCAATCCGGGCAGCCAGGCGCACAAGCGACTGACGCGTTAAACTCTCGGTTTCGCTCTTCGAAAATCCCGGCTTGTCCGGGGTTTTTGCGTATCTGGCAACGGAATGGAATATTCCGTTTTCGCCAGAAATTAACAGATTTCCGACGTCGAATTGCCGCCGTGGTGGATTGGCTCTTGCACACTGTACTCAAATCACATAAAGATATCTTTATATCTTGATTGGGTGTGGAATGACGGATCTGGTTAAACTCGGTTTGGACGAGGTGGTGGACGTGCTGAAGGCAGTCGGCGAGCCGACCCGCTTGCGTCTTCTCGCATTGCTCGCGGCCGGCGACCTGACGGTGACCGATCTTACCGAAATTCTCGGCCAGTCGCAGCCTCGCATTTCCAGGCATTTGAAGCTGCTTGGCGAAGCCGGATTGATCGATCGTTACCAGGAGGGCGCCTGGGCTTATTTCCGCCTGAAGCAAGAGGGCAAGGCCGTGACGCTGGCGCGCAGTCTCCTGCGCCATACTGCCGAAAAGGATACGGTGCTGCTGCGTGACGGCGAGCGTCTTGCCTCCGTAAAGCGTGTTCGCGCCGAGCGTGCTCAGACCTATTTCAGCCGGAATGCCGCCGAATGGGATGAACTGCGGCGCCTCCATGTCGCCGACGAAGACGTCGACAAGGCGCTGATCGAGCTGATCGGTCCGCAGCCTATCGACGCCTTCCTCGATCTTGGCACAGGTACGGGTCGGATGCTGCAGCTTCTGGCCGGACACTATCGCCGCGCAGTCGGCATCGATGCTAGCCGCGACATGCTGGCGGTCGCCCGCGCCAATCTCGATCGGGCCAACATCACGGCCGCCTCAGTGCGTCACGGCGATATTTTCAACCTGCCGCTGGAACAGCAGGATTTCGACCTCATCACCATCCATCAGGTCCTGCATTTTCTCGATCAGCCGGAGATCGCCGTGACCGAAGCGGCGCGAATGCTGCGGCCCGGCGGCCGGCTTGTGATCATCGATCTTGCGCCGCACGGGCTGGAATATCTGCGTGACGAGCATGCGCATCTGCGTCTCGGCTTCTCCCATCAGACCATGTCGGATTGGCTGAAATTGGCGGGGCTGGATGTGGAGCGCGTGCAGGACCTTCATTCGGGGAAGGAAGGCGGGCAGGCGCTGACGGTCACCATCTGGCTGGCACGCGATCCACGGCTGCTGATTGCAGCCGGCCAAGACCTTCATTCGTCCCCCATTCTTGCCGGGAGAGTTTGACATGTCTTCGAGATCAGAAAGCCGCAATGACGGTATCCGCATCTCCTTCGAGTTCTTTCCGCCGAAGTCGGAAGAGGCCGAGCAGCAACTGTGGAACACCGTCGAGGAACTCAGCGACTGGGAGCCTGAGTTCGTTTCAGTGACCTATGGGGCAGGCGGCTCGACCAAGGCGCCGACGCTTTCGGCCGTACGCAGGATGATCCATGAGACGCCGTTCACGACCGCATCGCACCTGACCTGCGTCGGTGCCACGCGTGAGGATACGCATCGGGTGATCGACGAATTTCTGGCGGCAGGCGTTCGTCGTTTCGTTGCCCTGCGCGGCGATCCCCCAGGCGGTGTCGGCGCGGCCTATCAGCCGCATCCGGGCGGTTATGCCAATGCCGCGGAATTGGTCGGTGCTTTGCGCGAGCGCGGCGATTTCGATATATCCGTCTCGGCCTATCCCGAAAAGCATCCGGAAAGCCGCGACACATCAGCCGATATCGACATGCTGAAGCGCAAGGCCGAGAATGGCGCCGATCGGGCGTTGACCCAGTTCTTCTTCGATAATGATGCTTTCGAGCGCTATCATGATCGCGTCCGTGCGGCCGGTATCCAGATTCCCATCGTGCCGGGCATCATGCCGATCCAGAACCTGACGCAGCTCAAGCGCTTTGCGGGTGCTTGCGGCGCAAGCATCCCTTCCTGGCTCGACACGCGTTTCGAAGGTTTGGACGAGAATACCGAAGACCGCGCCAAGGTCGCCGCCGAGGTGGCTGCCGAGCAGATCCAGGACCTGGTGCGTCGTGGCATCCATGAGTTTCATCTCTACACGATGAACCGCTCGGCGCTGATTTCCGACGTGCTCAAAAGGCTGGGTCTTCAGCGCAAGGCGGATGTCCGTGCAGGCGCTGCCGCCTGAGCACTTAGGGTGAGGTAAAGCAATTCCAGGAAAAATTGCGCAGCAGTTTTACGTCCGGAATTGCGTAAAAATAACAGGACGGAGCGTTTTCGCGATTCGAAGAAAAGCGGAAAGGCTCTAATGGAAAAGCGCATGCCCAACCCGGACACGCGCCTTTCTAATCAAACAGGGGTTTGTTAGCTTTTTCGGAGTTTGATCGTCTGCGAATTTCGCCAAGCGTATCAGATGAAAAGCATCGTCACGACGAACGCGAAGGCCGCACCGACCACCAGGACGTTGATGGATCGTGTTAATCCCATGTCTTCCTCCTCAGTCAGCCGTTAAATTTTATGTCGAAAATGTGTCGTTTGGAAAGAACATTCGATGCTGCGGCGCGATATCGAGTTCGCGATGTGATTCAGATCGTTGCGGCAACAATTTGATTTTACTGAATGAATATCGATTATTGGCTGAATGACGGGCTGTGAATAAATATTAATATGGTGTGAGCGCGGGCCTCCGGAAGGAGCCCGAGATCACGTTTCGCGCGTTCCGACGCTGCTTTTCATCCACATGAAAAGCCGCCCATCGAGGACGAGTAGACCCGCGGCTACGAGCAGCATGCCGGTGATTTCGCTGCGACCCATCCGCTCGCCCAAAAAGAGGAAACCCAGCAATAGCGCGCTCGGCGGTACGAGCAGCGTGACGAGGGAGGTATTGGTGGCGCCTGCGCGCTCGATGATGCGAAAATAGAGGATGTAGGCGAAGGCGGTCGATAGGAACGCCAGGCCAAGGATGGCAGCAATTGCGCTAACTGGTGGAATGGAAAGCGTCCAGGGCTGATCGATCATCAGCGCAAGCGGCAGCATGATGAGCGAGGAGCCTGTCAGCTGGCCTGCTGCCACGACCGGCGGCGCGATGCCCTTGAAGCGTTTGGCATAAATCGCGGCAAAGCCATAGGAAACCGCCGCGAGGATCGGCAGCGACAGTGCCCAGAAGGGAACGGAAGCGCTATCGGTAACGCTCGGCCCAAGCAGCACTACGGTTCCAAGCAATCCCATGAGGCAGCCAGCCAGCTTGGCCGACGTCAGGCGCTCGTCGCTCGTCAATTGATTGCCGATCAATACGGTCCAGATCGGTGTCGTCGCGTTCAGGAGGGACGCAAGCCCGGCGCCCATCTGTGTCTGGCCGCAGAAGATCAAGGTATGCGGTGTCGCGTTGTTGATCAGGCCCAACAGCAGAAATTGCGGCCACCGGCGCCGCAGCGACTGATAGATATCAAGGCGGCCGGCGAGATAGATATGCAGCGCCACGGCCGCCAGCGACAAGCGCAGAAGGACGAGCGTGAAGGGCGGGACATGGTGAACCGCGATACGGGCAAAGAAGAACGACCCACCCCAGATCAGCCCGAGCAATAGCAGCAGCCCCCAGGTCGACACGCTCATTCGGTGCTCGCCATTCATGGTATCTCTCCTCTTTCGATCTATCTAAATCGGAAGAGTGCCGGGTTCCACCCGTTTGTTGCTGTTGCGCGATCGCGGAGGCTTACAAGAACAAGGGAAGAAGATAAAAAAGGCGGCTTGGAGCCGCCTTTCCGATCGATCCATGCAGGAAAATCAGAGCGCGTTGAGCAATGCCGTGGTCGCCCAGCCGTCTGCCGGCAGACCCAGACGGAACTGCTCCTTCTGGATGGCGACACGCGTGCCGGAGCCCAGGATGCCGTCGATCTTGCCGACATCGTAGCCGCGAGCCACGAGCTTGGTCTGAAGCGCCTTCATGTCGACATCGTTCAGGCCAGGCTCCGGCGTGCCCTTGTTATAGGGCGGAGCACCGGCAAAGCGGGTGGCGAAATAGGCGGCAGAGGTCGTGTAAACGAAAGACTGGTTCCATCCGAGATAGGCGTTGGTGTAGTTCGGATAGGCCAGGAAAGCAGGACCCTTGCGGCCTTGCGGCAGGATAAGCGCAGCCGCCAAGGAGCCGAAATTTGTGTTGCCGTCACGCGGCTTAACACCGAGCTTGAACCAATCACCAGCCGTCAGCGTGCCGCCAATGCCGGATTTTTCCCAGGGAAGATTGTCCGGGACCGATACTTCCTGCAGCCAGGGCTGGCCGCGCTGAAAGCCGAGGCTCTGGAAATACTTGGCTGTCGTCAGAATGACGTCGGGCGCGCTGGTCTTCATATTCACATGGCCATCGCCGTCGCCATCAACGCCGTATTTGATGATAGACGGCGGAAGCATCTGTGTCTGGCCGATCTCGCCTGCCCATGCACCCGTCGTTGTATCGGGATCGGCATCGCCGTGCTGAACCATTTCGATATAGGAGATCAAGCGCGGACGGAAAAACTCGGGACGACGGCAGTCGTGAGAAAGGGTTACCAGCGCGTTACGAGTGTTGAAGTTGCCCTGTACAACGCCGAAATCGGTTTCCATCGCCCAGTAAGTGGTGATGACAGCGGCAGGTACGCCATAGTCCTTCTCGGCCTTGGCGAAGACGTCGGCATATTGCTTCATCTTCTGGCGGCCGATGTCGAGACGGCCCTGGCTGACGGTGCGCTGCGAGAATTCGAGGAAGGTCTGGCGGAAGACACCCTGGTTGCGGTCCATTGCGAGAACCTTGGGATCAATCTGTGCACCGGCCAGCGTCTTGTCGGCGGCTGCGGCATCGGCGCCGGCCGCAATCGCCTCATTCTTCACGCCGGCCAGGAAGGCAGCGAGATCGCCACCGCATGCAACCTTGGGAGCATTGGCACCGTCCGTGCTCGGGGCTGCGCTCTGAGCGATTGCCGTGCCGGCCATGGCCGAGGCGAAGATCAACGCGAGCGCGCTGCGTCGAATGGTATGACGGTCCATGAACGATCCTCTCTGGTGATAGAATAGGGTCGCTTTCACAGAAGATTGTGACATAAGCAAGAGAGAAATGGCCGCATTCTCAAGAATTTCCCTGCTTCTGTACTGCGGCTACCCAGTTGTGCCAATTTTGTTCAGAACCGGAAAAGACATTGATATCCGCCGGACCTTTTATGCCGGGGATGACGCCCGTCGACGTATATTGCCAGAAGGCCCAGTTGCGATCCGCGTAAGTCTCCTTCGGATGCTTGGCGACCGAGCGGACCCAGAAGTGGTAGTCCTTGAAGTAGCCGACAAGGTTTTCGCGATGGAAGTCGACCGATGTGTAGATGATCGGCCGCTTGCCGTAATAGGCTTCCAGGCGATCCATGAAGCGCTTGATCTCGGTTCGCACCGTTTCAGGAGCCGGCCTGGTCTTGCAAGTCGGCGAGCCGGGGTTCCATTCGACATCGACGACGGGCGGGAGTGCCACGGTTTCCTTCGGCACATTGCGGATGAACCAATCGGCCTGTTCGTCGGCGGTGGAGCAGAAATAGAAGAAATGGTAGGGCGCATGCAGAAGTCCTGCAGCACTTGCCTCATTCCAATATTCGGTGAAGCGCGGGTCGATCCGGTCCTTGCCCTCCGTTGCCTTGATGAAGACGAACGCGACACCCGAGCTCTTGACGGCCTGCCAGTCGATATCGCCCTGCCATTTGGAAATGTCGATGCCGTGGATGGGATGGCGCTGCGGGTGGTCGCGGCCGAAATCCTGCGGTTTGGTATCGGCGAACCTGGTCTTGGGAAGGGCTGTTGTCGAGAGGGCGTCATAGCCCGTCGTGCAGCCATTCAAGAAAAAGGCGAGCGGCAGTAGGCATGCCAGAAGCCGGCGCATGTGTACCCTGTTATGGCGCGAGTGATCTTGCTGCCCCAAGATTTGGCTTCCGTATATGGTCCCCGAGAATCCGAAAGAGCGGCAGACCATACCGTCGCCAGCTGGTCTTGCCACTTTATTCACCATATCAACGTAAAAAATGCGTTATCTTCAAGCAAATTCTTATGCTTGGGTCTTCCGAGCCCGGCTTCTGGGCTGGAATTGATCGCCTTTCAGGCGCCGTGCCGGCTTGCCACGGCTCGCCAGGCATAACCGCGGCCGATTCTTTCCGTCTTCAACGTCATGCCGCGTGCTTGGGTTTTTTCTTCCAGAACGGTCAGAAGATCGGCGCGCGGGCTGACGTGAAACTTCTTCAGCCAGCCTTTGAGCAGGGCGCGGAACCAGCCGGGCAATCCCTCCTGCTGGCCGAAATCGACGATATGAAGCTCGCCGCCTGGCGCAACCGCATCGAGCGATGCGTCGATAGCGCTTTTCCAATCGGGGATCATCGACAGCGCGTAGGAAATCATCACGCGGTCGAAGCCGTCACCGACGCCGAAGTCTCCGGCCGAAAAGGCCGTAGCATCGGCGACGCGAAAATCCGGCATCTGCTTCAGGCTGCGGAAATTGTTGCGCGCCGAGATCAGCATCTCCTGCGAGATGTCTAGGCCATAGAGGCGGGCGGACGGAAAGCGCCGATGGGCGAGCAGCATGTTGCGGCCGGTGCCGCAGCCGACTTCCAGCAGCGAGCCGCCCGTCGGTACATTCAGGTGCTCGATCGTGCGGTCGCGCCCGAAGAGATAATATTTGCGGGTCAGATCATAGATATGGCGCTGATAGCGGTACATGCCGTCCATCAGCCTGGCATGGTTGTTCGTGCCGGTTCCTATGCCTGTATCCGCCCGGCTCACGCTTTTTTCCCATAGATGTGGAAGCCGCCGTAGATGGCCGAGCGATCACGGGCATTGAGTTCGTGCGAACGCTCTTCGAAATAGACCCATTGGTCGCGAATGGCCGGAGACAGACGGCCTTCGATGATGCTCTTTTCCGCCGCCGTGCGGAAAATGACGCGCGCGCCTTCGCGTGCGGTGCGGGTGATTTCGGCCCAGAGGCCGTTGAGTTGCTCGTCTGTCATCCAGTCCTGCGCGTCGAGCAGGATATAGCGATCGCGCGAGGCCGCCGGCTTGGAGGCGAGAAGCTCGGTGAAATTGGCGTGATGCACGTTCACACGATCGGCATTGGCGCGGATCGCGTCATAATGCTCGGGTCTCAGATAGGTTGGCAAGGGGCCTTGATGCGGGGCGGCATAGCGGCGTGCGAACGCCTGCCAGGCGAAATAGTTTTCGCGCATCGGGAAATGACAGGCGAGCTTCTCCAGCCGGTGTTTCAGCACGCCGGATATGGAATCGTCACCCGCAAGGCTTGCAAGCTCGTCATATTGCTGCGGCGGGATGCCGAGGCCGAACAGGGAACTCTTGCGGCCGAGAAGCCAGCGAACCGCCCGCTTGTCGAAGATCGGTGCGATCTCTTCGTCGAAGAACTGGCGCTGCTCGCGCATGGTGCGGGCTTCCGTCATCTTGTCGAGACGAACGCCATGCAGCCGCGCCAATATGTGAGCGGCTCCGATGAAGCGGCCGAGAAGGCCGGTCTTATAGATATTGCGGTTGAAGACGGTGATGCGCCGCCGGCCATAGAGATCGCGACCGTTCCAATAGTCGGCAGTTGCCGTATCGAGGCGCGCGGCGATGAACTGGTCGTAAGCCTGGCTGTTTGCAGCGATATCGGGCGTGCCGAAGAAGCGCACCAGATCCGCATGGCCGGGCAGCAGGCGGAAGGCCGCAAGCTTCAGCTTGTTCAGCGCGATATGGTGGCGATTGAGGTCGACGACGTCGATGGATGCCGGATTCCGAGAGAGGTAGGCAAGCATGTTGCAGCCGCCGGAACCGATGGTAACGATGCGGTGATGCGCCTGGAGTTCCATCGCCTCCATGTCGATATCCGGATCTTCCCAGATCTGCGGATAGACGAGACCGGAAAACAGCATTCCGAACAAACGCTCGGAGAGGCCGGCTTTAGACAAAGCCTTGTGCTGCAGCAGAGCGTCCTTGAGTTTCCGGTTCTTTTGGAGGCCGGCGTCGGGGGCGAATTCCGTCATCTGAGTCTTGTCACCGATTTGTGAAGTTCAGGGCGTTTAACCCGGCAATGCTACAGTCTGATGACGCGGGCTGTTGGCAGATCCGGCGCAAAGGCATTGTTGCACATATTTAAGGAGCCTCGGCGATCATGGGTCTTTCATCTTGCTGCGTTTCCTGATTGTCTCCGCCTACCTTTTTGGAGG
>NZ_JAUQTZ010000132.1:0-17542 GCF_059803845.1 Rhizobium sp. UFLA01-1127
CCATGGGACGGCGGCTCTGCGCGCAGCCTCCCGGCACAAGCCTTACAGGCTCGGAGCTTTAACACAGGTAGAAAACGATGCTGCTGATTTACTGCCCCTATTGCGAGGAAGAGCGTTCGGAACTCGAATTCCGCAACGCCGGTGATGCGCATATCGTGCGGCCGGCCAATATTGCCGGGATCTCGGACGAAGAATTCGAGGAATATTTCTTCCTGCGCGACAATCCGAAGGGGCTGATCTTCGAGCGCTGGCGGCACATCCATGGCTGCGGCCGCTTCTTCAATGCGGCGCGCGATACGGTGAGCGATCACTTCTACCGAACCTACAAGGCCGGCGAGCCGAAGCCGGATCCGGCGACGTTGCTGCCGCGCACTTCCGAGCCGGCGGCACAGCATCAGAACGAACAAGAACAGACGATAAGAACAGAGGGATTTGCTGAATGAGCGGCGCCAATCGTATCGCGGGCAAGGGTCGTCTGACGCCGGCCAGAACCGCTCGCTTCACTTTTGACGGCAAGACCTATACCGCGCTCGAAGGCGATACCGTCGCCTCGGCGCTGCTTGCCAACGGCGTCCATCTCGTCGGCCGGTCCTTCAAGTACCACCGTCCGCGCGGCATCCTGTCGGCCGGAGCCGAAGAGCCGAATGCACTGCTCGATATCTCCCGCGATGCGGCGCGGCGGCAGCCGAATGTGCGTGCCAGCGTGCAGGAGGTCTTCGACGGCATGAAGGCTCAGTCGCAGAACCGCTGGCCGTCGCTCGCCTTCGATATCGGCGGCGTCAACAATCTGATGTCACCCTTCTTTGCCGCCGGCTTCTATTACAAGACCTTCATGTGGCCGAAGTCGGCCTGGAAGCACATTTATGAGCCCTTCATCCGCCGTGCCGCCGGCCTCGGCGTCGCGCCGACGGAAGAGGATCCGGATCACTATGCCAGCCGTTACGCCCATTGCGACGTGCTTGTCGTCGGTGCCGGCATTGCCGGCCTTTCCGCAGCACTCGCCGCTGCCGAAACCGGCGCCAAGGTCATCCTCTGCGACGAGCAGCCGGAAGTCGGCGGCGCGCTGCGTTTCGATACCGGCATCAAGATCGACGGCGTCGGGGGCTATGACTGGGCGCAGGCTATCCTCGCCAAGCTCACGGCAATGGCGAACGTGCAGGTACTGACCCGCACGACCGCCTTCGGCTACTACAATCACAATTTCTTCGGTCTTGCCGAACGGGTGACCGACCATCTGGCAAGGCCGGACCGCGATCTGCCGCGCGAACGCCTGTGGCAGGTCCGCGCCAAGCGGGCCATCCTGGCGACAGGCGCCATCGAACGCCACATGGTGTTTCCGAACAACGACCGTCCGGGCATCATGCTCGCCTCTGCCGCGCGCGCCTATCTCAACCATTATGGCGTTGCCGTCGGCGCGAAGATCGGCGTCTATACGGCGCATGATTCGGCCTACGAGGCCGCTTTCGACCTCAAGCGCGCCGGCGTTTCCGTTGCCGCCATCGTCGACAGCCGCGCGCGGCCCGGCGAGGCCGTGCTCGCCGAGGCGAAGCGGCTCGGCATCGAGGTGATGACCGACTATGCCGTCGTCGATACATCAGGCAAGCTGCGCGTCTCCTCCATGACGGTTTCTCGCAACGGCAGTTCCGCCAAGCGCAAAATTGCGATCGACGCGCTGCTGGTTTCGGCAGGATGGACGCCTTCCGTTCATCTCTTTTCACAATCGCGCGGCAAGCTGAAATTCGATGCCGAGAAGCAGCGCTTCCTGCCGGGCACCTATGTTCAGGATTGCCTTTCGGTCGGTGCGTGCAACGGCACGGATGGCCTGCAGGCCGCGATCGAGGAATCGCTTGCCGCTGGCGAGCTGATGGCGCGCGCCACCGGAAGCACCAATGGCGGCGAGAAGATCCAGCTCCAGGCCGAGCAGGCTTTCGAATGGACCGGCGGCATGATCGGTGCCGCCGAAGGCGCCGGACCCGACACGAATGCGAAAGCGTTCGTCGATTTCCAGCATGATGTCTGCGCCAAGGATATCCGCCTCGCCGTGCGCGAAGGCATGCATTCCATCGAGCATATCAAGCGTTTCACCACCAACGGCATGGCGTCCGACCAGGGCAAGCTTTCCAACATGCACGGGCTGGCGATCGCTGCCGAAATGCTCGGCAAGGATATTCCGCAGGTCGGTCTTACCACCTTCCGCGCGCCCTACACGCCCGTTACCTACGGCACGCTGATCAGCCATTCGCGCGGGGCTCTCTTCGATCCCGCCCGCAAGACGCCGATGCATGCCTGGGAAGAGGCGCATGGGGCCATCTTCGAAGATGTCGGCAACTGGAAGCGCGCCTGGTTCTATCCGCGCGCCGGAGAGACCATGCATCAGGCCGTCAATCGCGAGTGCCGCACGGCGCGCGACGTGGCCGGCGTGTTCGATGCCTCGACGCTCGGCAAGATCGAAGTGGTCGGGCCGGATGCGGCCGAGTTCCTGAATTTGATCTACACCAATGCCTGGGATACGCTGAAGCCCGGCCGGTGCCGCTACGGCATCATGACCCGCGATGACGGTTTCGTTTATGACGACGGCGTCGTCGGACGCCTGGCCGAGGATCGTTTCCATGTGACCACCACGACCGGCGGCGCGCCGCGCGTGCTGCATCATATGGAAGACTATCTGCAGACCGAGTTCCCGCATCTGAAGGTCTGGCTGACCTCGACTACCGAGCAATGGGCTGTTATCGCCGTGCAGGGGCCGAAGGCGCGCGAGATCATCGAGCCGCTCGTCGAGGGCCAGGATTTGTCCAACGAAGCCTTCCCGCATATGAGCGTGGCCGAGTGCAAGGTCTGCGGCGTGCCGGCACGGCTGTTCCGCGTCTCCTTCACCGGTGAAGTCGGCTACGAAATCAACGTACCGGCCGACTACGGCCAGTCGGTATGGGAAGCCGTCTGGGCTCGCGCCGAACCGCTGGGCGCCTGCGCCTACGGCACGGAGACCATGCACGTTCTTCGCGCCGAGAAGGGCTACATCATCGTCGGCCAGGATACCGACGGCACAGTCACGCCCGAGGATGCCGGTCTTGCCTGGGCCGTTTCCAAGAAGAAGACCGATTTCGTCGGTATTCGCGGCCTGAAGCGGCCGGATCTGGTCAAGGAAGGGCGCAAGCAGCTCGTCGGGCTCGTCACCCGCGATCCGAAGATGGTGCTTGAGGAAGGCGCGCAGATCGTCGCCGATCCCAATGAGCCGAAACCGATGACCATGCTCGGCCATGTCACTTCGGCCTACTGGTCCGAAAATCTCGGCCGCTCCATCGCCTTCGCGCTGGTTGCCGGCGGGCGCGAGCGCATGGGCAAGACGCTCTATGTGCCGATGCCCGACAAGACGATATCAGTCGAGGTGACGGATCTGGTGTTCTTTGACAAGGAAGGAGGCCGGATCAATGGCTGATCTCGCTACCCGCAAACTGCCGCTCGCCGGCCGCCACGGCGGTTCTGCCACCGTCCGGTTGACGCCCGCAGCACCCGCAAGCCGCATTTCGCTGCGCGCGCCGGCCGATTCGGTCGGCGGTCTTTCGCTGGCGCTCGGCCTGCAGCTGCCGACCCGGCCGAAGACGTCCGCCAGTGCCAATGGTCGTCATGCCCTGTGGCTTGGCCCGGACGAATGGCTCGTCATCGATGAAAACGGTGCCGAGCTGGTCGGTCAGGCCGCATTGTCTGAGGTGCTGCATTCGGCGACCGATGTCTCGCACCGCAATACTGCCGTCATCGTGTCCGGCCCCGGTGCTGAAGCGACGCTTGCCGCCGGCTGCCCGCAGGACGTTTCGTTGAGCGCATTTCCCGTTGGCGCCTGTTCGCGCACGCTTCTTGGCAAGGCCGAAGTCGTGGTGCTGCGGCTCGATGAGGAAACCTTCCGCGTCGAAGTCTGGCGTTCCTTCTCCGACTACGCTTTCGGTCTGCTGGCTGGGGGCGCGGAGGATGCGGGGCTTTAACTCGCTTCCGGCCGATCCTTCGGATCGAACTGCGATATGGTCGTCCATGTCGCGGTCATCGCCGGCTTGCGCTCGTTTTCGATCTCGACGGTCACGTCGTAGGTCAGCATCAGCATGTTGGCGCCGCGCAGCCGGGTTTCGGCGAGCGTAAAACGCCCGCGTACCTGCGCGCCGCACTTGACCGGCGACATGAAACGGACCTTCTCGAAGCCGTAATTGATGCCCAAGGTCTGTTCGCGAATCTTCGGCAAGGCACTGTAGTTCATTGCCGAGAGCAGCGAGAGCGTCAGGAAGCCGTGGGCGATGGTGCCGCCATAGGGCGTTTCCGCCTTGGCGCGCTCGGGATCGACGTGGATGAACTGGTGATCGAGCGTCGCATCAGCAAAGGTGTCGATCATGGTTTGGTCGACTGCGATCCAGTCGGAAACGCCGATCTCGGTTCCAATCAATTTCATGATCTCAACAAGCGAAATTTCGCCGGGCATGCTGTCCTCGTCAGTCTGTGTCGTCAAACCCTTTCTGGCGAATCGGGACTGAAAGTGCAACCGCGATCAGTTTTCGACAAGGAAGGCGACGGAGCGGGCGGGAATGGAGATCTGCACACCGGCTGCATTCTCGCCTGCCGCCGTCAGCAGAGACCAGCCGCCGCTCTCAGAAGAGGGCAATGTCACTGGGCGTTCGTCTGCGGCGCGATTGAAGATTATGGCAAGCCGTGTCGATCGGCCCGTAGTGCGATCTCGCGTTTGCAGTGCCATGCCGAGAACGACCGCTCTCGGCGCCTCCCAATCCGGCACCGCCATCGGCGCCCCCGCGCCTGAGAACCAGAGCACGTCGCCATTGCCACGGAAGAAGTCCATATCGTCAAAAGCGGTGAAACGGCGGCGCAGGGCGGCGAGCCATGCCGTATGGCCGATCAGTTCCTCGTCCAGCAACTTCCAGTCCATCCAGGTGATGGCATTGTCCTGGCAATAGGCATTGTTGTTGCCCTGCTGGCTGCGCGCGGCTTCGTCGCCAGCGGTTAGCATGATCGTGCCGCGCGTGGCAAAGAGCGTCGACAGCATGGCTTCGATATCGGCGCGGCGCTTGCGCTGGATCGACGGATCGTCTGTCTTGCCTTCTATGCCGTTGTTCCAGGAGAAGTTCTCGTTGTGGCCGTCACGATTTTCCTCGCCATTGGCGTCATTGTGCTTGTTCTCGTAGGAAACGAGGTCCATCAGCGTGAAGCCGTCATGGGCTGCGAGGAAATTGACGCTACGCGTCTGCGTGCGCCCGTCACGGCCGAAGACGGAAGAGGAGCCGGCAAGCACGGTCGCGAGATCGCCGACACCGGCATCGCCGCGCCAGAAGCGGCGCAGGTCGTCGCGGGCGCGGTCGTTCCATTCGAGGAAAGGTGCGGGAAAATTTCCGAGCTGATAGCCACCAGGGCCGATGTCCCACGGTTCGGCGATCATGATGCGATCCTGCAGCACCTCGTCCGCCAGCATGGTGCGCAGCGTCATGCTTTCCGGATCGAAGCCCTTGCCGTTGCGGCCGAGCACAGTGGCGAGATCGAAGCGGAAGCCGTCGATGCCAGCATTCCGGACGAAGTGGCGCAAGCTGTCGATGATGAGCTTGCGCGTCGCCGGCTGGTCGCAAGCGACGGTATTGCCCGTGCCGGTATCGTTGACGAGTGTGCCGGGCTGGTCAGGCAGATGGCGGAAATAGGTGGGGTTGTCGAGGCCGCGTAGTGACAGGGTCGGCCCCTGTCGGTCGCTCTCGCCCGTATGGTTGAAGACGAGATCGAGGATCACGGCGATCCCTTCGGCGTGGAGGGCAGCAACCGTCTCGCGCAGCTCCTTCATGCCGCCGGGAGCGAGACGCGGATCGAGCGCCATGAAGGCGATGGGATTGTAGCCCCAGCCGTTGGTGAGGCCGAGAGGCGGCAGATGCCGTTCGTCGATCCATGCCGTGATCGGCATCAGCTCGACGGCGTCGATCTGCAGGCGCTTGAGATGCGCAATGATGACGGGATGTGCGAGGGCGCCGAGCGTGCCGCGCTGCTTCGCCGGCACATCGGGATGCAGCATGGTGAAGGGCCTCACGGCGATTTCATAGATCAGGCCGCCGGGCTGAAACAGAGGCTTGGCCGGCTTGACGGCGATATCGCGCGAGACGATCGCCTTCGGCATCAAATCCTGTGTGTCGGCCCCGAAGACGCCCAGACGCGGGTCATAGCGGAACGGCCGGTCTATTTCCCTGGCATAGGGATCGACCAGCAGTTTGGAAGGGTCGAACCAGAGGCCGCGATCGGGATCATAGGTGCCGTGGGCGCGCAGGCCGTAGCGCGTGCCCTCTCCGCAGCCTCTTACAAAGAGGCGATGTTCGTCGCCATCGCGGGCGAGCGGCAGGCGCGAAATTTCCTTGTGGCCTTCGGCATCGAACAGGCACAATTCGATCCGTTCGGCGTTCCTGGACCAGACGGCAAATTCAACGCCCGAGTCGGTGAGGGTGGCGCCCAGGCATCGGGGTGTCGGTTCTGACATGTCTCGCGGGCTTTCCATTTTCGGGCGCCGGAACGAGGGCGATACAATTTGCCGTCGTTTCTGGATAACCCCCTCATCCGTCTTTCGGTGATTTCGCTCTGCTCAATCACCGAAATCCACCTTCTCCCCAAGGGGAGAAGATCCTTATGGCACAATCCTCTTTCCCCTCGGGGAGAGGGTAGGGTGAGGGGGAACTCTGTAAAAGTTGCCGTCAGGTAATCACCGTCGGTGCATCGCGGCCAGTGCGGCCCTTGATATCAGCGACATCCTGGGCGGCGGCGATCAGATCGGCCAACGCTTCCTGGGTTTCGATATTGTGGCGGGTCGGATCGGGCTCGTAGCGCTCGATGTAGACGCGCAGCGTCGCACCCGTCGTGCCGGTGCCGGAGAGGCGGAAGACCACGCGGGAGCCGCCCTCGAACATGATGCGGATGCCCTGGTGCTGGCTGACGGACTTGTCGACCGGATCGTGATAGGCGAAATCATCGGCGGCGGAAACGGTGAGGTCCCCGAACTTCGTGCCCGGCAGCGTCGGCAGCTTTTCGCGCAGAGCCGCGATCAGGCCGTTGGCGGCATCGGTGTCGACGCCTTCATAGTCGTGGCGGGAATAATAGTTGCGGCCATAGGTGGCCCAATGCTGCGTGACGATATCGATGACGCTCTCGCCGCGAACGGCCAGAATGTTCAGCCAGAGCAATACGGCCCAGAGACCATCCTTTTCGCGAACGTGGTTCGAACCGGTGCCGGAGCTTTCCTCGCCACAGATCGTCGCCATGCCGGCATCGAGCAGGTTGCCGAAGAATTTCCAGCCGGTCGGCGTTTCGTAGATGCCGATGCCGCGTTTCTCGGCAACGCGGTCGGCAGCGCCGCTGGTCGGCATGGAGCGGGCAATGCCGGCGATGCCATGCGAGTAGCCGGGGGCGAGATTGGCGTTGGCCGCCAGGATCGCCAGGCTGTCGGACGGAGTGACGTAGATGCCCTTGCCGATGATGAGGTTGCGGTCGCCGTCGCCATCCGATGCGGCGCCGAAATCGGGCGCATCGTCGCTCATCATCTCGTCGTAAAGCTCCTTGCAGTAGACGAGGTTCGGATCGGGGTGATGACCGCCGAAATCCGGCAGCGGCAGGAAGTTGCGCACCGATCCATCCGGCGCTCCGAGGCGGATCTCGAAGATTTCCTTGGCGTAAGGGCCGGTCACGGCGCTCATCGCATCGAAATTGAGGCGGAAGCCGAGGCTGATTAGATTGCGGATCGCGCCGAAATCGAACAGCTCCTCCATCAGAGCGGCATAATCTTCGACCGGATCGATGACCGAAACGATCATGCCGCCGACATCTTCGCGGGCGATACGATCGAGGTTGATGTCTGGGAAGTCCGATATCTTGTAGCTGTCGATCACCTTCGAGCGCTCATAGATGGCGTCGGTGATCTTTTCAGGCGCCGGGCCGCCATTGCCGATATTGTACTTGATACCGAAATCTTCGGTCGGACCGCCGGGGTTGTGGCTGGCCGACAGAATGATGCCGCCGAAGGCCTTGTATTTGCGGATGACGTTGGAGGCAGCGGGCGTCGAGAGGATGCCGCCCTTGCCGACCATCACCTTGCCGAAGCCGTTCGCGGCGGCCATCTTGATGGCCTTCTGGATGACTTCTCGATTGTAGTAGCGGCCGTCGCCGCCGATGACCAGGCACTTGCCCTGATAGCCTTCGAGCGAATCAAAAATCGACTGGATGAAGTTTTCCGCGTAGTTCGGCTGCTGGAATACGGGAACCTTCTTCCGCAGGCCCGAAGTGCCTGGCTTCTGGTCCGCAAAGGGGGTGGTGGGTACGGTTTTAATCATCGGGTTAAGCGCCTCTCGAGACTAGACTGGAGTAGAGAGCGGCGTAGCGTTCTGCGCTCCTGCCCCAGGATACGTCGGATTTCATGCCCTGCTTTTGCATCTGCGTCCAGACCTTTCGATCCTGGAAGAGGTGCATCGCACGGCGCACGGCCTGCAGCAGCCCCTCGGCGGTGACGGGCGAAAACTGGATGCCGGTCGCGACTTTCGCCTGCAGTGCGGCGTGGTTGGCGTCGATAATCGTATCGTTGAGCCCACCCGTCCGAGCGACGATCGGCAGGCAGCCATAGCGTAAGCCATAAAGCTGCGTGAGGCCACAGGGTTCGAAGCGCGAGGGAATGATAATCGCGTCGCAGCCGGCCTGCATCAGATGCGACATGGGTTCGTTGTAGCCCGCGGAAACGCCGATACGGCCGCGATGGCGGCCGGCTGCCGCAAAAAGCGCGCCTTCCAGCGCTGCGTCGCCTGCGCCGAGAATGGCAAGCTTGCCGCCCATGTGGACAATGTCGCTGGCGACACTTGCCAGAAGATCCATGCCCTTCTGCCAGGTAAGCCGGCTGACGACGCAGAGGATCGGACCATCATCGTCGTCGAGCCCGAAATGCTCGACGACCCGATGGCGGTTGACGGCGCGATCCTTCAGCGTCGTCGCGCTATAGGTCTGGGCGATCATCGGATCGGTCGCCGGATTCCAGATGTCGTCGTCGATGCCGTTGACGATTCCGTGGAGGTTGTAGGCCTTGCTGGCGATGACGCCTTCGAGGCCCATGCCGAATTCGGGCGTCAGGATTTCCTCGGCGTAGGACGGGCTGACGGTGGTCAGGGCATGTGCCGTCTGCAGCCCACCCTTGAGGAAACCGACATCGCCGTAATATTCGATGCCTTCCATGGAAAAGGCGTGCGCCGGCAGGCGCAGGCCAGGGAAGATGCTGGCGCCGAACTGGCCCTGGAATGCGATGTTGTGGATGGTCAGAACGCTCGGCAATTCCGGCGTCGGATAGTAGCGCATGTAGACCGGCACCATGGCCGACTGCCAATCATGCGCATGGACAAGATCCGGCCGCCAGCCCGGCAGAAGGCCGGCGGCAATTTCCGCGCCAGCCAGCGACAGCGCCGCAAAACGCCGCCAGTTGTCGGGATAGTCCTTGCCTGTCGCATCGACATAGGGGCCGCCGGTACGGCTGTAATAGGTCGGTGCGTCGAGGACGAGGAAGGAAATGCCCGCGTGCTCGGCTTCGAGAATGGTGGCCGGTTCGCCGAGAAGATCCGGAAGCTCGAGACGAGCGACCGGATCGCGAATGGCTTTCATGACCGCGGGGTAGCCCGGAATGAGGGTCTTGGTTTCGACGCCATAGGGCTTCAGCGCAATAGGCAGGGCGCCGGCCACATCGGCCAGACCCCCTGTCTTGATCAGGGGGAAGACTTCGGACGAAACCGAGAGAACCTTCATAGGTTACAAATCCAGCTTGTCGATCATCGATTGGGTGATCAGGCAGATGCCATTCTCCGTGCGGCGCCAGCGCTTGGCATCGAGCTCGGGATCCTCACCGACGACCAATCCTTCCGGAATGGTGACGCCGTGGTCGATGACGACATTCTTGAGCTGCGCACGGCGGCCGATCTTGACGCTCGGCAGTACGACGGCACCCTCCAGCTTGGAGTAGGAATTGGCACGGACGCCGGTAAAGAGCAGGCTGTTATAGAGGCTGGCGCCGGAAATGATGCAATCGCCGGCGACGACCGAGGAGATGGCCGAGCCTCGGCGGTCCTCGTCGTCATGGACGAATTTGGCCGGCGGTGTGATTTCGGCATAGGTCCAGATCGGCCAGGACTTGTCGTAGATGTCGAGTTCCGGCACCACGGCGGTCAAATCGATATTGGCCTGCCAATAGGCGTCCACCGTTCCGACGTCCCGCCAATAGGCTTCGCGTTCGAAATCGGAGCGGACGCAGGACTGCGTGAAGCGGTGAGCGATGGCTTTGCCGTTCTTGACGATGTGCGGAATGATGTCCTTGCCGAAGTCACGGCTGGAATTCGGGTCGGCTGCATCGCGGCGCAGGCAGTCGATCAGGAATTTCGTGTGAAAGACATAGATGCCCATGGAGGCAAGCGCAAAATCCGGATTGCCCGGAATGCCCGGCGGATCGGCCGGCTTCTCGACGAAATCTATGATCCGGTCCTTGTCGTCGACGTGCATGACGCCGAAGCCGACGGCCTCCATGCGCGGCACTTCCAGGCAGCCGATGGTGACATCCGCGCCGGAATCGACGTGCTGCTGCAGCATCCATTCATAGTCCATTTTGTAGATATGGTCGCCGGCGAGGATGACCATATATTCCGGACCGTAGGGCTCGATGATGTCGATGTTCTGGTAGACGGCGTCCGCCGTGCCTTCATACCATTGCGTCTCCGAGACGCGCTGCGATGCCGGCAGAATGTCGAAGCTTTCGTTTCGTTCCGGGCGGAAGAAGTTCCAGCCGCGCTGCATATGGCGGATCAGCGAGTGCGCCTTGTATTGCGTGGCGACGCCGATGCGGCGGATACCGGAATTGAGCGCGTTGGACAGGGCAAAATCGATGATTCTGGTTTTGCCGCCGAAATAGACTGCTGGTTTGGCACGGCGGTCGGTCAGCTCTTTCAGGCGGCTGCCGCGCCCCCCGGCAAGAACGTAGGCCATGGCATCGCGTGCCAGCGGCTGGAAACGTTTTTCTACCATTTCATTCCTCCCATCCGTATTGGTCTCAAAATTCCGGTTCGAGCATGATCGTCGCCAGCGGAGGCAGCGTTATTGTCGCTTGTATGCCACCACCGGCGTTAACCGCCTGTACGCGCCCGCCGTTCCCCTTGCCGCTGCCGCCGTAGATATCGGCATCGGTATTCAATATCTCGCGCCACCGCCCCTCGGCCGGCAGGTGCAAGGTATAATTCTCTCGATAGACTGGCGTGAAATTGGTGATGACGGCAACCGGCTTTTCGCCGGGCGCCTTGCGCAGCCATGCAAAGACCGAGTTTTCGAAATCGTCGACGACAAGCCATTCGAAGCCGTCGCCTTCGCAGTCGCGGGCATGGAGCGCCGGTTTGCTTCGATAGGTGAAATTGAGATCGCGAACGAGACGGCGCATGCCTTCGTGCATGCGATATTGCAGCAGGTTCCAGTCGAGCGCGCGCTCTTCGCTCCACTCGCTCCATTGCGCGAATTCCTGACCCATGAAGAGCAGCTTCTTGCCGGGATAGCCCCACATGAAAGCGTAGTAGGCACGCAGATTGGCGAATTTCTGCCAGTCGTCGCCGGCCATCTTGGCAATCAGCGAACCCTTGCCGTGCACGACTTCATCATGCGAGAGCGGCAGGACGAAATTTTCCGAGAAGGCGTAGATCAGGCCGAAGGTCAGTTCGTTGTGGTGATATTTGCGGTGTACGGGCTCCCTGGCGAGATAGCTCAGCGTATCGTGCATGAAGCCCATATTCCACTTGAAGCCGAAGCCGAGGCCGCCTTCGTGGACCGGCTGGGATACTTTCGGCCAGGAGGTCGATTCCTCCGCGATGGTCATCACACCAGGATGCGCACCGTAGATCCGGGTGTTCATCGATTGCAGAAAACGGACGGCCTCGAGATTTTCATTGCCGCCATATTCGTTCGGGATCCATTCGCCATGCTTGCGCGAATAGTCGAGGTAAAGCATGGAGGCGACGGCATCGACGCGCAAACCGTCCAAATGGTATTTTTCGGCCCAATAGAGTGCGTTGTTCAGCAGATAGGCGAGGACCTCGGTGCGGCCGAAATTGTAGATCGCCGTATTCCAGTCGGGATGAAAGCCCTTGCGCGGGTCTTCATGCTCATAGAGCGCCGTGCCATCGAACCAGCGAAGGCCGTGTTCGTCGGTGGGGAAATGCGCCGGCACCCAATCCAGGATGACGCCGATCCCGACCTTATGGCAGCCGTTGACGAAGCGGGCAAAGCCTTCCGGTTCGCCGAAGCGGGCCGTCGGTGCGTAAAGGCCCGTGGTCTGATAGCCCCAGGATGGGTCATAGGGATGTTCGGTAATCGGCAGGAATTCGATATGGGTGAAGCCCATATCGACGCAATAGGGGATGAGACGTGAGGCAAGCTCGTCCCATGAAAGCATCGAGCCGTCATCGCGACGCTGCCAGGAGCCGGCATGCACCTCGTAGATGGTGACGGGCTGGCGCCGCATGTCGACGCTTGCCCAATGTTCGCGGTGCGCCGCATCTTCCCAAACCTGATGCAGCTCGTTGGCGGTTACCGAAGCCGTCTTTGGGCGCAGCTCGCTGCGCCGGGCAAAGGGATCGGCCTTCAACGGCAACACTACGCCGTCATGGCCGCGGATCTCGAATTTATAGGCGACCCCGGCGGGAACATCCGGAGCGAAAATTTCCCATATGCCGCTGTCGGAGCGGAAGCGCATGACGTGCCGGCGGCCATCCCAATTGTTGAAGTCACCCACGACGGAAACGCGCTGCGCATTGGGCGCCCAGACGGCGAAATGGAAGCCCTGGACGCCTTCGTGCTTCAGCGGATGGGCGCCCATCTTGTCGAAGAGGCGCAGATGCGTGCCCTGGCGGGCAAAATAGTCGTCCATCGGCCCGAGGACCGGGCCGAAACTATAGGGGTCGGTTATAGCCCATTCGGCATCGCCGCGCCTCGCGCGGTAGCGGACCGGCTGCTGCTTGGCGAGCTTGACGTCGCCGGAAAAGAAACCTGCGGGATCGAGACGATCCAGCTCGCCGACGACGGAACCGTCGAGAGCGGTCGCGGTAACGGCCTCGGCACCAAGGATGAAACAGCGGGCCACATAGCCTTCATCCGTCTTGTGAACGCCGAGAACGGAAAACGGATCGGAATGCGTGCCCGCGAGAATTGCAGCAATATCCTCTGCCGAAATATCCCTCAAGCTCATGCCGTCAGCGGGTTTCTTCGGCTTTTTCATCCGGCTCTCCAGATTTCCTTGGCATATTGACGGATCGTCCGGTCGGAGGAGAACCAGCCCATGCGAGCGGTATTGTTGATCGTCTTCGCATACCACTCGGACGGATTGGCCCAAAGGATATCGACCTCGCGCTGTGCCGAGGCATAGGCATCGAAATCGGCGGCGACCATGAACCAGTCATGGCTATAGATGCCATCGATCAGGCCCGCGTAGCGATTGCGATCGTCGGGGGAGAAGACGCCGGAAGCGATGGCCGACAGCGCCTGCGCGAGTTCGCGCGAGCGCTCGATGACGGCGCGGGGATTGTGGCCGTCGCTGCGCAGGTTGGCGACCTCATCGGCCCGCAATCCGAAGATGACGATATTGTCCTCGCCGACATTGTCGCGCATTTCGACGTTTGCGCCATCGAGCGTGCCGATGGTCAGCGCGCCGTTGAGAGCGAATTTCATGTTGCCGGTGCCCGAAGCTTCCATGCCGGCCGTCGAAATCTGCTCGGAAAGGTCGGCGGCGGGAACCATGACTTCGGCGAGAGAGACATTGTAGTTCGGCACGAAGACGACCTTCAGCAGGCCGCGCACGGATGGGTCGTTGTTGATGACGCGGGCGACGTCGTTGATCAGTTTGATGATGAGCTTCGCGTTGTGGTAGCTCGGTGCCGCCTTGCCGGCGAAGAGCTTGACGCGCGGCTGCCAGTCGAGTTCCGGATGCGAGCGGATCTGGTCGTAGAGCGCGACCGCTTCGATGACGTTCAGAAGCTGGCGCTTGTATTCATGGATGCGCTTGATCTGGATGTCGAACATTGCGTTCGGATCGAGCTTGATGCCCATGCGGCTGGCGACGAGATTGGAGAGCTGCACCTTGTTGGCGCGCTTGACCGCGGCGAACTTCTCCTGGAAGGCGCTGTCGCGGGCAAACTGATCCAGCGGCTTCAGCTGTTCGGCATCGTCGAGGAAGGTGTCGCCGATGGTTTCGCGCACGAGATTGGTCAGGCCTGGATTGCACTGCATCAGCCAGCGGCGTGGGGTGATGCCGTTCGTCTTGTTGTTGATGCGGTCGGGATAGAGCTTGTGCAGGTCGGCGAAGACCGTGACCTTCATCAGGTCGGTATGAAGTGCGGAAACGCCGTTGATCGAATGCGAGCCGACGAAGGCGAGATTGCCCATGCGCACGCGGCGATCGCCATTCTCGTCGATCAGGGAGATCGAGCGGATTTCGCCGTCGCTGAAATTGCGCAGCTTGCGCGCTTCCACAAGAACCTTGGCGTTGATGGCGTAGACGATCTGCATATGCCGCGGCAGCAGCCGTTCGAACAGCGGCACCGGCCAGCTTTCCAGCGCTTCCGGCAGCAGGGTGTGGTTGGTGTAGCCGAATGTGCCGCGGGTAATATCCCAGGCCTTGTCGAATTCGAAGCCATGAACATCGACCAGCAGGCGCATCATTTCCGTGACGGAGACGGCCGGATGCGTGTCGTTCAGCTGGATCGCAACCTTGTCTGCGAGATTGGTCAGATCGTCATATTGCTGCAGGTGCCGGCGCAGGATGTCCTGCAGCGATGCGGACGAGAAGAAGAATTCCTGGCGCAGGCGCAACTCCTGACCGGCGGGCGTCGCATCGGCCGGATAGAGAACGCGCGTCAGGCTTTCGGCCTTGTTGCTCTCGCGCAGCGCGCCGATATGGTCGCCGGCATTGAAGGCATCGAGCAAGATCGGGTCGATCGGCTGCGCCGACCAAAGGCGCAGGGTGTTGACGCGCTGGCCGCGCCAGCCGACGACGGGCGTATCGAAGGCCGTAGCGATGACGCGTTCGGCGGGCTTCCAGACGTAGCGCGGCTGATCGTCATGGCCGCCAATGGTTTCGACGCCGCCGCCGAAGCCGATTTCATAGGAGCTTTCCTGGCGTTCGAATTCCCAGGGGTTGCCGTGTGCGAGCCAGGTTTCGGGCAATTCCACCTGCCATCCATCGGCCATCTGCTGGCGGAACAGGCCGTGGACGTAGCGAATGCCGTAGCCATAGGCCGGCACATCGACGGTCGCCATGGATTCCATGAAGCAGGCCGCGAGGCGGCCGAGGCCGCCGTTACCCAGCGCGGCATCGGGCTCGAGGCCGGCAATGACGCGGATGTCGACGCCGAGAGAGGACAGCGCGTTGGTGATTTCCTCCATCAGGCCGAGGTTGGAGATGGCGTCGCGCATCAGGCGGCCGATCAGGAATTCGAGAGATAGGTAGTAAACGCGCTTGGCGCCCGTCTGATAGGTTTTGCGGGTCGATTCGATCCATTTGTCGATGACGCGGTCGCGGATGACGAGGATCGTCGCGGTCAGCCAATCGTGCGGTTTGGCGACCTTCGCGTCCTTGCCGATGCGGTATGTCAGGCGCTCGATGATTTCTTCAGCAAGGATTTCGGGGCGGGAACTGCGCGGGGCTGGAACGGGGAGATCAGCCTTCGTCAAGTTATTCATACTATCAACTCTCGCCATTTGTGATTTATATTCAGCGTGTTACGGCTAATTAAATCGATTTGCCTTTCCGTTTCACTATCAGTTTACGCACTGATGTAAAGCAGTTGCAACAAGCGAGTTTGGCAGATGCGAAAATTGCCGCCAAACGAATGCCATTTGCGGGAAAAGACTTGATTCCGATGATATTTCGGGCTCTTATCCGCGAATTGAAAAAACAAAAGCCATGCAATACTCGTATTGCGTGGCTTTTTCTTTGTCGTCTAGCTGTGGTTGCTTTGCGCAGCTGCGAATAGGATCACTTTGTCAGCAGCGTCATCTGCTTCGACGTTTCCGTGGCGATCGTCGTGAACGCCTTGAAAAGATCCGCCGCGCTTTGGGGGGTGAAGTAATCGGAAGATGACGTGGCGCAGTACTTCAGCAGGGCTTGGCCATTTTCCGGCGCCATGAAGGCAATTGTGTACACATGGATGCCATTGCTCCGCGCCTTATCGCACTGCGCTTTGGTATCCGCATCCGCATTCGCCACGTTGTTCTCGCCATCGGTCATGAAAACGATGTACATGGTCGGATTTGTGATGCCGCTCTTATTCTTGTGCAGGAGCTGTTCGTTCGTCAGCCCAGCCGTCGTGGATGGTTTCGTCAGCGCGTCGACTGCTGCCCTAAAGGCGGGTGCCGAATTTGTGGAGCCTTTTGACGTCAAGTTGTTGACATATGTTGTGATGCCGCTCGTACCCCAGGCCAAGGCCGTCGCCGTTTGGGCGACGTTGTTATAGGAATCCGCCCCGGTTCGAACGTATATCATGTTCGGGTCGGCGCTGTTCAGCTGCGCGGCGAGATTGGACGTCGCAATCTTCAGCGATTCCATTTTTGTATAGTAATTCGCCTTGGTGGCGGTGCACGTACTCCACTCCTGCCAGCCCCGCGAGTTTGTTTTCAGGCAGCTATAGCTATATGTTTGAGTGGGTTGTTCGGCGTTGACCGTGTCCGTGGCTTCATCCATCGATCCAGAACGGTCCAGAACGAAATACATCGACAACGCATTCTTCCGGGTTTCGGAAGTCTTGCCGCTGACCGAGGTGCTGGAGGCGGCGACGCCCATTGAACTTTGGCCGAGCAGGCGGGTCATGCTGTTCACGGGCATGGAATAGGATGCGCTCACGACGACCGAGTAGCTGGCGTTTCCGGAGGAATCCGTGGTCTTTGTTACCGTGGTGCCGGTACCCGCCTTTAGCGAGTTTGCGGTATCGATGTCGCCGCCGAGGTAGTTTGCCATCTGGCCTAGAACGAAGTTATCAGCGAAGTCCTTGGCGTCCGTAGTGGTCTTGCTACCTTCAGCGAGCGCCGTCGCGGTAGCGAGAGCGGCGGCGTCCGTTGCCTGCTGAAGCTGACTGCGCGACAGCGACATGTTCGCAACATCGATTGCGACGCCGCCGGCTGCTACCAGCACGGGCGCCGCGATCGCCGTTAGGATGCCAAAATTTCCGGCTCTATCAAATAGAAGTTGTTTTGCTGTGCGAAGTAAATCCGAGCCGGCAACCATCATGTCCGCCTATAAAGGAGTTTCAACCCTGAGAATGGCGACACTATCGATTACAAACATTAGTTGATCGTTTATACGGCGGGTTGAAATTTAGCAAATTGGCCGATCAATCTTGGTTTGAGCAAGATTCTATTGATTTAAGTTATTCTATTTTAGAGGAATAACATTTACGGCCTGAATGGATTTCTGACTGCCGTAGCCCTTGAGCACGCCGATGACGGGCGACACATCCGAATAATCGCGGCCATAGGCCACGAC
>NZ_JAUQTZ010000133.1:0-17294 GCF_059803845.1 Rhizobium sp. UFLA01-1127
GCGGTGTCACTTCAAGTTGCAAACGATCAAGTGGGCTGGCTGTCGATCGGATCGTGTCGGTGGAAACCTGCGTATAGTGTGCCGTGCTCGACAGATGGGCATGGCCTAGCAGGACCTGGATGATGCGGATATCGGTTCCATTCTCGAGCAGGTGCGTGGCAAAGGAGTGCCGCAAGGTATGAACGGTGACGCGCTTTGCAAGGCCGGCCGCGGCAACCGCCGACCGACAGGCAGCATTCAAAACTGTCGGCTCGATCGGCTTGTCAGCATCACGTCCTGGAAAAAGGAACACTGTGGGACGTGACAGGCGCCAATAGCGACGCAGGACGCCGAGGAGTTCGTTTGAAAGCATGACGTACCGGGCTTTTGCACCTTTGCCATGGCGGACATGGATCACCATCCGGGAGCTGTCGATATCCTCGACCTCCAGTCCACAGACCTCGCCGATCCTAAGACCTGCGGCATAGGCCGTGGTTAGCGCAACGCGCGCCTTCAGGCTGGAGACCGCCTCCAGAAATTGAGCCACCTCGTCCGCCGACAGAACAATGGGGAGCTTGCGTGGTTCGCGCGCATAGGGGATCCGATCCGGGATATCGTCCTGGCCAAGCGTGATCCCATAGAAAAATCGAAGAGCACACACGATCTGATTTAACGATGCCCACGATATCCCAGTTGACACCAGGTGAACCTGGAAGGTGTGGATCTCGGCAGGACCGAGCCGATCGGGCGATCGGCCGAAATAGCGGCTGAACTTCTGGACTGCATTAATATAGGATCGCTGGGTCGCCGGGGATAGATTGCGGATCGTCATGTCCTCAATCATCCGGCGGCGAAGAGGGCTCATCTCAGCCATCGGGGCCTCCTGTCTGAAGGGTGGGTTGCAACACAACCATCCTCTCAGTCAGGACGCTCTCCTCAAAGGCCGCCGCAAGTCGCCGCGATCAGCGGCTTAGTTCAATCAACCTACTTGATACCGGCGATTTCTACGGCATGGGCCACAATGAAATGCTGATCGGCGAAGCCATCAAGGGACTGAAGCGCGACGATTTCCTGCTCAGCGTCAAGTTCGGCGCGCTGCGTGATCCCGCCGGTGCATGGCTCGGCTACGATGCCCGCCCCGCGGCGATCAGAAATTTCGTCGCCTATTCGCTCCAACGCCTCGGTGTCGATCACATCGATATATACCGCCCAGCCCGGCTTGACCCGAACGTGCCGATCGAAGACCAGATCGGCGCGATATCCGATCTGATCAAGGCAGGTTACATCAGGCACATCGGCCTGTCGGAAGTCGGCCCCGACACTATCCGCCGCGCAGCCGCTATCCATCCGATCGTCGACCTGCAGATCGAATATTCGCTGATCTCGCGCGGTATCGAAGACAAGATCCTGCCGACCTGCCGCGAACTCGGCATCGGCATAACCGCCTATGGCGTTCTTTCACGCGGCCTCATCAGCGGCCACTGGCAGAAAGACAGCGTCCAAAAAGGCGATTTCCGCGCGATGAGCCCGCGCTTCCAGGCCGGAAACGTCGAGAAGAACCTGGAACTCGTGGAAGCGCTGCGAGAGATCGCCGAGGCGAAGGGTGCCAGCGTCGCCCAGATCGCGATTGCCTGGGTCGCAGCGCAGGGCAAGGACATCGTCCCCGTTATCGGCGCCCGCCGCCGCGATCGCCTCACGGAGGCCTTGGGAGCACTCTCGGTCAAATTGTCGCAAGCCGATATGGCCTCGATCGAACGTGCGATCCCGAGAGATGCCGCAGCCGGCGGCCGATATCCAGAAGCTCAGCTTACGCATCTCGACAGCGAGAAGTGATGAGGGAATGGCTTGCCCGCCTCTGCATCCGGAAGCGGGCAAGTGAAATCAGACCGGATTGTTCAGCGTGTCGCAATCCGTCAGCTTGCCGGAATCGAAGCCCTGCTTGAACCACTTCATGCGTTGCGCCGACGTGCCGTGGTTGAAGCTGTCGGGAACGACGTAGCCTTGCGTGCGCTTCTGCAGCGTGTCGTCACCGATCTGCTGTGCCGCATTCAGCGCCTCTTCCAGATCGCCGGTCTGCAGGATTCCTTTCTGCTGGGTAAACTTGCCCCAGATACCCGCAAAGCAATCGGCCTGCAGCTCGATGCGCACCGACATCTTGTTGGCATCCACCTCGCTCATGTTGCGGCGGGCCTGATTGAACTTCGGCAGAATGCCGAGCTGGTCCTGAACATGGTGGCCGACTTCGTGCGCTACGACGTAAGCCTGCGCAAAATCGCCGGCCGCACCGAACTGATCCTTCATCTGCTTGAAAAAGGCCATGTCGAGGTAGATCTTCTGGTCGCTCGGACAATAGAAAGGACCGGTGGCGGCCGAAGCCTGGCCGCAAGCTGAAGGGAAGCTGCCGGAGAACAGCACAAGCTTCGGATCGGTATAGGTCTTGCCCATCGATTTGAAGATGCCGGTCCAGGTATCTTCCGTATCGGCAAGAACGGTCGCGACGAACTGCTTCATCTCGTCATTGGCCGGCTGGCCGCCGCTGCCGGCGGAGGTGCTCTGCTGATATCCGGAGCCGCCGCCCTGCAGCATGCCGGTTTGCTGCAGCAGACCCATGACATCGACGCCCATGGCTCTCAGGATCAGGAAAATTACAATCAGCACGATAATAGTGCGGAAGCTCAAGCCGCCGCCGCCAATCCCTCCGCCGGGGAAACGGAAGCCGCCGCCTCCCATGCCGCCGTCCATGGGCGATGAGCCGCGTTCGTCCTCGATATTGTCGGATTGCCGACGCCCCTTCCAATCCATAGCGCACCTCCTGGCGATGCCCAAAACCAAAGTCCCTTGAGGCATTTATATATCCAGGAAGAGCAACAACGCCAGTTGGGTATCGACAGAACATCAGCTTAAACTGCGACGACGCCGTAATTCATTAGCCATCAGCCATAAAAGCGCGCTGGCTGTGCCCACCACGACCAGAAACGGAGCCGTTTCGTCACCCTTGAACGCCACTTCGTTCATGATACGGCCGGGAAGGAAGGTAAAAGCGCCTGCACCGACGATCCCGCCCAGGTAGAGGCCTCTGACGATGCGCTTATGCGCCTCGATATTGCGCTTGCGGGCATTGGCGATCGCTCGCCAGCAACCGAAGAGAACGAATATAGAGAGTACGTGGATCGGGCTGAAACCGTAGAAGACGTTGATCTGATGGATGAAGAAGCTCGACAGCGCCGCGACGGCCATCAGGGTCAGCCAGATCTTGCCGAGCAGGCGATGCCGCGGCGTCCCCTTCGGCCTGACAAGGAGATAGGCCCCCAGCAAGGCGGCCGGAACGACCGCTGCGACATGAATCTGGATCGCGGTTGGGGCATCAAGAAGCGGCTCGAAAGTCATGATCTGTATCCGATTGAGTTTACCGAGCCTTTTCGTGATACTGCTGTTCTCTCAATCGAAATTGCTTGGAAAAACGGGAAAATTCGTGGATCACACCTTTCTGCAATCCACGCTTCGCGAATTGCAGGTCGCCTGGCGCTCGCCGAGGCTTTGGGCAACCTTCGTGACGGTCGTCCTGATCTTCGCCATAACCGGCCCCTACGGCACGCTTGCCCGGCTGATGTTAGGCCCGCGCTTCGGCTATTGGCTTGTCCTTCAGGCCATGGCCTGGTCCACAGCGATCGTCTTTTCCATCGCCGCCGAAATCCTCCTGCGCGGGCATATGGCGGGCATGTTCGCCCGTATGATGATTGGTTCGATCGTTGCCGCATTGCCGATCGGCTTCGGCATCTCGGTCGTCAACTTCGCATTTTTCGGAACAATGCCGTCGGTGGCCGACAGCCTGCATCAATCGCTTGGCGCCATTCCGCTTTGCGCTCTCTTTTGTATTCTGTCTTATCTGACCATGCACCGGCAGGTAGCAGTCGCGGGACCGGACCTCACGGAGACGAAAACAACGCCTATCGCAGCAAGCGAGATTCGCCTGCAGACACCGCAGCCGCCGATTCTCTCACGCTTGAAACCGGAAAACCGGGGCGCGCTGGTAAGGCTCACGGTGCGCGATCACTATACCGAGGTCGTAACGACGCGCGGTCGCGAACTCGTCCTGCTGCGCTTTGGCGATGCTCTGACGGAAATCGGTGATATCGACGGCATACGCGTGCATCGATCCCATTGGGTTGCGGCCGATCATGTCGCCCGCCTGAAACGCGACAACGGCAAGCTTTTCGTCATTGCCCGCGATGGAGCGGCGGTGCCCGTCAGCCGCTCCTACGTCGAGGCCGTCCGCCATCGTTTCGGCTAATGTGACCAAAGCCTGCAGAATTCATGTCGATTCCGCCATTTATGGGGTTCCGTTTACAAACACATTTGCCTATAAGCCGCTTCTAGCCTGAAAATATTTGCCCATGCGCCCCCGGCCGGTGATCTCCCACCCTGGCCGGTTTTTCGCGCAACGAAAAAACGGATGAGAACCCATGCCGAAGCGCCAAGATATCAAATCGATCCTCATTATCGGTGCAGGACCGATTGTTATCGGGCAGGCTTGCGAATTCGACTATTCCGGCACGCAAGCCTGCAAGGCTCTTCGAGAGGAAGGCTACCGCGTCATCCTCGTCAACTCCAACCCCGCAACGATCATGACCGATCCGGGTCTCGCGGACGCGACCTATGTCGAGCCGATCACGCCTGAGGTCGTCGCCAAGATCATCGCCAAGGAGCGTCCGGATGCGCTGCTGCCGACGATGGGCGGCCAGACTGCGCTCAACACTGCGCTTTCGCTGAAGCGCATGGGCGTGCTGGATCGCTACAATGTCGAGATGATCGGCGCGAAGCCCGCCGCGATCGACATGGCCGAGGACCGGGCGCTCTTCCGCGAAGCCATGGCCCGCATCGGCCTTGAAACGCCGCGCTCCATGCTGGCAAACGCCACCGACATCAAGGATGCCGACCGCAAGACGCACGAAGCCGAACGCAGCAAGCTCAAGGCATCGCTCACCGGCGCAGAACTCGACAAGGCGCTCGACGAGCTTGAAAATCAATGGAACCTCGGCGAAAGCGACCGCAAGCAGCGCTATATGAGCCATGCCATGGCGGTCGCCGCTCAGGCGCTCGACCATGTCGGCCTGCCCGCCATCATCCGCCCGTCCTTCACGCTCGGCGGCACGGGCGGCGGCATCGCCTATAATCGCTCGGAATTCTTCGAGATCGTCGGCGGCGGGCTCGACGCCTCGCCGACCACGGAAGTCCTGATCGAAGAATCGGTTCTCGGCTGGAAGGAGTATGAGATGGAAGTCGTCCGCGACAAGGCGGACAACTGCATCATCATCTGCTCCATCGAAAACATCGATCCGATGGGCGTTCACACCGGCGACTCGATCACCGTCGCTCCGGCGCTGACGCTGACGGACAAAGAATACCAGATCATGCGCAACGCCTCGATCGCGGTTTTGCGGGAGATCGGCGTCGAAACCGGCGGCTCGAACGTGCAGTTCGCCGTCAATCCGCAGGATGGCCGCCTCGTGGTCATCGAAATGAACCCGCGCGTGTCGCGCTCCTCCGCCCTCGCGTCGAAGGCCACCGGCTTCCCGATCGCCAAGGTCGCGGCCAAGCTCGCCGTCGGCTACACGCTGGACGAACTGGAAAACGACATCACCGGCGGCGCGACCCCCGCCTCCTTCGAGCCGTCGATCGATTATGTCGTCACCAAGATCCCTCGTTTCGCCTTCGAGAAGTTCCCCGGCGCCTCCCCGGTCCTGACCACGGCGATGAAGTCGGTCGGCGAAGTCATGGCGATCGGCCGTACTTTCGCGGAATCGCTGCAGAAGGCACTGCGCGGCCTGGAAACCGGCCTCACGGGTCTGGACGAGATCGAAATTCCCGGCACGGAAGAAGGCGAAGGCAGCCGCAACGCCATTCGCGCCGCAATCGGAACGCCGACGCCCGACCGCCTGCGCATGGTCGCCCAGGCGCTGCGCCTGGGGCTCAGCATCGAAGAAGTGCATGAAGGCTGCAAGATCGACCCCTGGTTCCTCGAGCAGCTGAAGAACATCATCGACATGGAAGGCCGCATCCGCGAGCATGGGCTCCCGCAGGATGCCGCCAATCTGCGCATGCTAAAGGCCATGGGCTTCTCCGACGCGCGCCTTGCGACGCTGACCGGCAAGCGCCCGAAGGAAGTGGCCGAACTGCGCAATTCGCTGAACGTCCGTCCGGTCTTCAAGCGCATCGACACCTGCGCCGCCGAATTCGCTTCGCCGACCGCCTATATGTATTCGACCTATGAGACGCCATTCGTCGGCGCCGCTCGCTCAGAAGCGCAGGTTTCCGACCGCAAGAAGGTCGTCATCCTCGGCGGCGGTCCGAACCGCATCGGCCAGGGCATCGAATTCGACTATTGCTGCTGCCATGCCGCCTTCGCGCTGAAGGATGCAGGCTATGAAGCGATCATGATCAACTGCAATCCGGAAACGGTTTCGACAGACTACGACACGTCGGACCGTCTCTATTTCGAGCCACTGACAGCGGAAGACGTCATCGAAATCCTGCGCGCAGAGCAAGAAAAGGGTGAAGTGGTCGGCGTCATCGTCCAGTTCGGCGGCCAGACGCCCCTGAAGCTCGCCGAAGCGCTGGAAAAGAACGGCATCCCGATCCTCGGCACCGCTCCGGACGCGATCGACCTTGCCGAGGACCGCGACCGCTTCCAGAAGCTCCTGATGAAGCTCGATCTCAATCAGCCGAACAACGGCATTGCCTACTCCGTCGAGCAGGCGCGCCTCGTCGCCTCCGAAATCGGCTTCCCGCTGGTCGTGCGCCCGTCCTACGTTCTCGGCGGGCGCGCCATGCAGATCATCCACTCGGAAGGCCAGCTGCAGGGCTATCTGCTCGATACCGTTCCGGAACTGGTGCCGGAAGACATCAAGCAGCGCTATCCGAACGACAAGACCGGCCAGATCAACACGCTGCTCGGCAAGAACCCGCTGCTGTTCGACAGCTATCTGACGAACGCCATCGAAGTCGATGTCGATTGCCTGTCCGATGGCACCGACGTCTATGTCGCCGGCATCATGGAACACATCGAAGAGGCCGGCATCCATTCGGGCGACTCCGCCTGCTCGCTGCCGCCTCGCACGCTCTCTCCGGCGATGATCGACGAGCTGGAGCGCCAGGCGAAAGCCATGGCCAAGGCTCTGAATGTCGGCGGCCTGATGAACGTGCAGTTCGCCATCAAGGACGACACAGTCTATGTGCTCGAAGTCAACCCGCGCGCCTCGCGTACGGTGCCCTTCGTCGCCAAGACCATCGGCGCGCCGATCGCCAAGATCGCCGCTCGCGTCATGGCCGGCGAGAAGCTGGATGCGGCCTTCGCCGCCTATGGCGAAAAGCCCGATCCGCGCAAGCTGAAGCACATCGCCGTCAAGGAAGCCGTCTTCCCCTTCGCCCGTTTCCCCGGCGTCGATACTCTGCTTGGACCGGAAATGCGCTCGACCGGTGAAGTCATCGGCCTCGACACCGATTTCGCGCTGGCCTTCGCCAAGTCGCAGCTCGGCGCCGGCGTGGAACTGCCGCGTGACGGAACGGTCTTCGTCTCGGTTCGCGACGAAGACAAGCCGCGCGTGCTGCCGGCCATCCGCATGCTGGTCGAACAGGGCTTCAAGGTGCTCGCAACCGGCGGAACCCAGCGCTTCCTCGCTGAAAACGGTATCGAGGCGACCAAGATCAACAAGGTTCTTGAGGGACGTCCGCATATCGAGGATGCCATCCGCAACCGCCAGGTCCAGCTCGTCATCAACACGACCGACAGCAACAAGGCGATCTCGGATTCGAAGTCGCTGCGCCGTGCAACTCTGATGCAGAAGGTGCCCTACTACACCACAATGGCCGGTGCCGAAGCGGCCGCCATGGCGATCAAGGCGCTGAAGGCCGGAAACCTCGAAGTCCAGCCGCTGCAGAGCTATTTCTGACGACCAGGATCCGGGTCACGGTGAATGCGGCAACGATAGCCAGCTCACATTCACCGTGATGCCCTGTCATACGGCGCGGCAAGCGTCGAAACGATACGCCGCCGATCGCCGGCAGTAGTGTTCGCGCTTCCGCGACCGGGCAGCGGCACTCCTTAAAGCATCGAATTTTCTGGAAATCGGCTGTCGCAATCTGCTATAGATGACAAAATAATGGCTCTACTGGTTCCGAAGTACCGCTTCGGAACCTGTTTTCTTTTGTGTGTGCGGAAGAGCAGCGCAGGGAGTGAAGGACAAGGCAAATGGTTGAAAAGGTACCGATGACACAGAACGGGTTCGTCAAGCTGCAGGAAGAGCTGCGCTGGCGTCAGCAGGAAGAGCGCCCGCGAATCATCGAGGCAATCGCGGAAGCACGCGCCCATGGCGACCTCTCCGAAAATGCCGAGTACCATGCAGCCAAGGAAGCCCAGAGCCACAATGAAGGCCGCATCACCGAGCTCGAAGACCTGACGGCCCGCGCCGAAGTCATCGACCTCACCAAGATGTCCGGCTCGAAGATCAAGTTCGGCGCCAAGGTCAAGCTTGTCGACGAGGACACCGACGAAGAGAAGATCTACCAGATCGTCGGCGACCAGGAAGCCGACGTGAAGGCAGGCCGCATCTCCATCTCCTCACCGATCGCTCGTGCCCTGATCGGCAAGGAAGTCGGCGATTCCATCGAGGTCAATGCACCTGGCGGCGCCAAGGCCTACGAAATCCTCTCCGTCTCCTGGGGCTGATCGCCCGTGCGCGATCGCGAGTCAGCGCATGCGAGCGATCTCAGTGAGATCGAAATCATAGCGACGAATTTCAAACGCCGGTTATCCGGCGTTACGTCGACGATCGTGCAGCTAATCCCCAAGCAGGTCGAGTTCGGCTATCACATAGCAACGCTCGGCCCTGGCTTGCCGGAAGATCTGCCGAAACTCGGCTGGCTCCGGCTGCCCGGCCTCTGGATCAGGCCGCGCCGCTATCGCGTGCGCATCTGGCACGCCCGCCGCAACAACGAAATGCTGGTTGGTTTGCTGCTGCGCTCCGTTCTGCGCATGCCTTTGAAGCTGGTCTTCACCTCGGCGGCCCAGCGCCGCCATACCGGCTATACCCGTTGGCTCATCCGCCGGATGGACGCCGTCATCGCCACCAGCACCCGCTCCGGCAGCTTTCTCGAAGTGCCGCATACCGTCATCCAGCACGGCGTCGATCTCAACCGCTTCCATCCGCCCGAAAAGCCCGATGACCGCATGGCCGCAACCGGTCTGCCCGGCTCCTATCTGATCGGCTGCTTCGGGCGCATCCGCCATCAAAAAGGTACCGATCTTTTCGTCAAGGCGATGATAGAGCTCCTGCCGCGCTATCCCGACTGGACGGCCGTGATCTGCGGTCGCGTCACTGCCGAGCATCGCGGTTTTGGCGATGAGCTGGAGAAAATGGTGGCTGCCGCCGGCCTATCGGACCGTATCCGCTTTTTCGGCGAAGTCGACGACATCAGGCCCTGGTACCGCCGCGCCACTCTTTATGTCGCCCCTTCCCGCAATGAAGGCTTCGGCCTGACGCCGTTGGAAGCCATGGCCTCCCGAACGGCCGTCGTCGCATCGGATGCAGGCGCCTATGCCGAGATGATCGTTCCGGGCGAAACCGGCACCGTCGTCCCCGCCGGTGATGGCGAAGCCCTCACCAAGGCGATCGCCTTCTATCTGGCCAATCCGGAGGAGGCACTTCGCCAGGGCGCGAATGGCGTGCTCCATGTACGCAGCGAATTCGCACTGGAAAAGGAAGCGACCGCCATCGGCGAGATTTACAAGCAGCTGCTTGTCGCCGATAGGTGAGCCTGCCCTCGAAGTGGCAAGCCTCGTTCTTCACGCAAGCTTGCCATATCCGGCTGAGTTTCATCCCGTCCCGGCACGTCCGAAACGATGCATCGATGCAAAGCTCCGGCAGGCGTCACGCCTGCTAGAGCATGACGCCGAAAAGTGTGCTCGGTTTTCGGACGACATCATGCTCTACTTCCTTGATTCTAGAGCGGATTCAGATTTTAGGTCGAATAGACCTAAAATCATCCGGCTCTGGTCGCGCTGCGAACCTATCATCGTAACCGAAATCATATTTCCGCAGCGCAGAAACGCGGGAATAGTTGACGAAGGAAACGCCGCGCTCCACCGCGATCTGCCGGGCGAGCACAAGATGCTGGATGATGCGCTGCTCGGCCCGCGCTATGCCGGAAAAAGCCATGTTGCTCGCGTCTTCGTAAAAGCGCGGCTCTCCGGCGTTGGAAATATCAATACCTAGAAAGCCGATCATTTGCTTTGCACAATAGAGGGCAAATTGCAGCGCAGATACGGCAACCGATCCCCCAAGAAAGACGCCGCGATCCGGCGAGAGCGAGAAGCCGGCCGATCCCGTTGCGTCTACGCGCACATATTGGAGCTTCTTGAGATCGTCGAGCGACCGGCGGTGAGCGCCATAGGGCTTGCGGATGTCATCGATCAGAATGATGCTTTTGTCCACCACCCATCCCTTGTCGATTTCGCAAAGCGCACGCAGCACGGCAACGGAAAACAGGCAGAGCGAGCCCGGCGCGATCTTCCTGCGCATCATGTCGCCGTGACGCCAGACGAAACGCTCGTCCTCGATGGCGATGGCCAGCGGCTCGGCGATCCGTTCGCCCGTCAGTTCAATGGCGCCGTTCAGAAGAATGGCGCTGTTGGTTTCCAGACTGCTCAGGTCGCAATCTCCGATCGATGGGCCTGAACCGACAATATAGATTGTTTCGCCGCAGCGCTCGCGCAACCGATCCATGCCGGCAAGGCTTGCGACTTTCGCCCCCCGATAATGGACTTCGCTGAGAGCCTGGCTGCGGATGATGCTAAGCCCGGGAAACCAGTCCTGCACATGTGCCAGCGAACTGCCCAGGAATACGCGCACACCGGACTTGATCACCGATCGATGCCAGGGGCGATGCCTCATCTATCTATAGCTCTACCAGTCCAAGCTTCTTGACCTGCCTGATGGTCAACATCGTGCGTACCGTATCGACATGTTCGTTCGCGGTCAAAACCTCGATAACGAAATCCTGGAATCGAGTGAGATTTTCGGCAACGCAATGCAGCAGGAAGTCGCTGTCGCCGGAAACCATCCACGCCTGCCGGACCAGCGGCCACGCCGCGGTCGCGCTGGCAAAAGCCTTGAGATTGGCTTCCGATTGATGCTTGAGACCGACCATGCAGAATGCCACCAGATCGAAGCCCAGCTTTGGGCTGTTCAGCATGGCGTGATAGCCTTCGATGACGCCCGCTTCCTCCAGCTTGCGCACCCGGCGCAGGCATGGCGGCGCGGAAATGCCGACCCGATCTGCGAGTTCGACGTTGGTCATCCGTCCGTCCCGCTGGAGTTCCCGCAGAATCTTGATATCGATGGCATCGAGTTCAGCGCGAAGCACTTTGATTGCCTTTCTTTAATTCCCCCTCGCCAGCTTCTATATAAGGCACGGAAATACGCAAGAAAGTTTCTCTTGTGTAATTGATTCTTACACAAAGCCGATTTGCTCTGTGTGTAATGCAAGGCTGCCCTTGAATAAATGCATAAGGCAATCATAAATGAAGCGGCGGATCGTGAAATCGCCTGCTTTGCGCGTTTGAAGCCGCGGTTTCCCAATCGCTGAAATTTGAAAGGACTGACAATGCCTGCCCGCCACACGAAGGTGCTCATCATCGGTTCCGGCCCAGCCGGCTACACCGCTGCGGTTTACGCCGCGCGCGCGATGCTGCAGCCTGTCTTGATCTCTGGTCTGGAGCAGGGCGGCCAGCTGATGATCACGACGGATGTCGAGAACTATCCGGGTTTTGCCGATCCGATCCAAGGCCCGTGGCTGATGGAGCAGATGCTGCAGCAGGCTCAGCATGTCGGCGCCGAGATCGTCAACGACCTTGTGACCGAAGTCGACACAAGCAAGCGCCCCTTCGTTGCCCATACCGATAGCGGCCAGATCTGGACCGCCGACACCCTCATCATTGCTACCGGCGCCAAGGCAAAGTGGCTCGGCATCGAGAGCGAGCAGCATTTCCAGGGCTTCGGTGTTTCCGCCTGCGCCACCTGCGACGGTTTCTTCTATCGCAACAAGGACGTTATCGTCGTCGGCGGCGGCAACAGCGCTGTCGAGGAAGCACTCTATCTCTCCAACATTGCCAAATCGGTGACCGTGGTGCATCGCCGCGATACGTTCCGTTCGGAAAAGATCCTGCAGGAACGCCTGTTCGCCAAAGCGAACGTCAATATCCTCTGGAACACCGAAGTTGCCGAGATTACTGGCACTCCGGCCAAGCCGCCGATGCCGCCGTCGGTCACGGGTGCCCGCCTGCGCGATGCGCGCACCGGTGCCATCACCGAAATGCCGATAGACGGCGTTTTCGTCGCCATCGGCCATGCGCCGGCGACCGAACTGTTCAAGGGCAAGCTGAAACTCAAGGACAATGGCTATCTCTGGACCGCTGCCGATTCGACCGCGACCAGCGTCGAAGGCATATATGCCGCCGGCGACGTGACCGACGACACGTTCCGACAGGCGATCACGGCAGCGGGGATGGGCTGCATGGCCGCGCTTGAGGCGGAACGCTATTTGACAGGGCACATGCCCGTCGCCGTGGCTGCGGAGTAATGCAGCCGATGAGGGGAAACGGCATGCCATTGGATTGGGACAAGCTGCGTATCTTTCACGCAGCTGCCGAAGCGGGTTCGTTCACGCATGCGGCCGACAAATTGCATTTATCCCAATCCGCCATCAGCCGGCAGGTCAGCGCTCTCGAGCAGGATGTCGGCATAAAGCTCTTCCATCGCCATGCGCGCGGCCTCATCCTGACCGAACAGGGTGAGCTGCTGTACCGCACGGCACACGACGTTCTGCTGAAGCTCGAAACGGTCAAGATGCAACTGACCGAGACGACCGACAAGCCGAGCGGCAAGCTGCGCGTGACGACGACGGTCGGCCTCGGCCAGGGCTGGCTCACCGATAAGATCCAGGAGTTCCTGCAGCTCTATCCCGACATGCAGATCCAGCTCATCCTGGACAACGAGGAGCTGGACGTGAACATGCGCCATGCGGACTGCGCTATCCGTCTGCGCCAGCCACAGCAGTCGGATCTGATCCAGCGCAAGCTCTTCACCGTACATATGCACGTCTATGCAGCCCCCTCCTACATCAACCGCTACGGCGAGCCGCAGTCGGTGGAGGATCTGGACGAGCATCGCATCATCAGCTTCGGCGAGCCGGCCCCGAACTATCTGCTCGACGTCAACTGGCTTGAGATCGCCGGCCGTTCGTCCGACAACAAGCGCGTGCCGCATCTCCAGATCAACAGCCAGACGTCGATCAAGCGCGCCTGCCTGCTCGGCATCGGCATCGCTGTTCTGCCTGACTATATCGTCGGCCGCGACCCGGGTCTCATTCAGCTCGCAATCAATGCCGACGTGCCATCCTTCGACACTTATTTCTGCTATCCTGACGAGATGAAAAACGCGGCTAAGCTCAAGGTTTTCCGTGATTTTATCGTGTCAAAGGCCCGTAACTGGAATTTCTGACGAAGGTAAGTCACTGATAACGAACCCTTTTTAGGGCATATATATCAGCCACGCATATGATGCATAGCTGATATGCACAAAATAGAGTTGAAGCCTGCACACTAAACCACCATATCGGTTGCAGCTGATGCACATGGTGGCTTTTCCTCCCAGTTCCACCGCATTGGCTGTTCCCCTCTGGAGGTTTTTGACCTTCATACCTATAGGGCCACGGTTCACTCCGTAGGCCCTTTTTTTTGCTCTTTTTCCGCCAGCCCGCCAAATGCATAACTGCCATGCACAAAAAAGCATTGCGCACTGCACAAATTAGCATCATAACGCACACAGCTGATGCACATGGTGGCTTTTCCTCCCAGTTCCACCGCATTGGCTGTTCCCCTCTGGAGGTTTTGACCTTCACACCTATAAGGGCCCTGGTTTACTCCGGCGGCCCTCTTTTTTTTGCCCAATTTCTAGGCATACGCACCAGCTGCCCTTGCAGAAAATAATGTTCCGCATCGGCCTTGATATATCGAAAATCGTCGATACATAAATCGAAGTTATTCGATATTCATGCGGTGAACGTCATGGACAAGAACGAGATACTGAAGGCTCTGGCGCATCCGGCGCGGCTCGAAATCCTCAATCACCTCAAAGATCCGCACGCCCATTTTCCGACCCAGGAACACCCGCTGGAGCTTGGCGTCTGCGCCAGCCAATTCGAGCGCTGCGGCCTGTCGCAATCGACGGTTTCCGCTCATCTCGGCACGCTGCATCGCGCCGGTCTGGTAACGACGCGGCGCCTGGGCCAGTGGATTTTCTACAAGCGCAACGAGGAAATCATCGCCGAATTCCTTGAAGCGATGCAGAAGGAACTCTGAAATGGCTGCTACGCTCACCGTTCTCGCACCTAGCATCTCCACCATCGACGCGAGCTTTTCTCCAGCGCAGACGGCGCTTACCGATTCGGCAATGGCGACCGTCTGCTTTCTGACTGGCCTGCCGATTTTCATTCCCACACGTTTCGAGGACAAGGCGCTCGCCTCATCCTGATCCCTCTCCTCCCCCACTGCCAATAGAAAGGACGATCCATGACCAAACTGTTCGAACCGATGAAGCTGGGTGATATTTCCATCGCCAACCGCATCGTCATGGCGCCTCTGACGCGCAATCGCTCACCGAATGCCGTGCCGAATGAGCTGAACGTCAAATATTATGCCCAGCGCGCCACTGCGGGCCTGATCATCACCGAAGCGACGGCGATCACCCATCAGGGTCAGGGTTATGCCAACGTTCCCGGCCTTTACAGCAAGGAAGCGCTCGATGGCTGGAAGAAGGTGACGGACGCGGTACACGCCAATGGCGGTAAGATCGTCGTACAGATGTGGCATGTCGGCCGCATCTCCCACACGACCCTGCAGCCGAACGGCGGCAAACCGGTTTCCTCCACCTCCAGGCGCGCCGAAAACTCGAAGACCTATCTGGTCAACAATGACGGCGCCGGCGGCTTTGCCGACGTTTCCGAGCCGCGTGCGCTCGAAACCGCCGAAATTCCAGGCATTGTCGAAGATTATCGCAAGGCTGCCCGCGCCGCGATCGATGCCGGTTTCGACGGTGTCGAGATCCATGGCGCCAACGGTTATCTGATCGATCAGTTCCTGCGCGGCGATATCAACGACCGCACGGACCAGTATGGCGGCTCGATCGAAAATCGCGCCCGCTTCCTTTTCGAAGTGGTCGATGCCGTCACCAGGGAAGTCGGCGCCGGCCGCACTGCGATCCGCATTTCGCCGGTCACGCCATCCGGCGACGCCAGCGACGCGGCCCCGCAGCAGCTCTTCACCCATGTTATCGAAGGTCTGGCGAAATACGGTCTCGCCTACATCCACGTCATCGAAGGCCAGACCGGCGGCAAGCGTGATTTCCTGCCCTTCGACTACGACGCCCTGCACGCAGCCTACAAGGCCGCCGGCGGCAAGGCCGGCTGGATGCTTAACAACGCCTATACCCGAGAGATGGCGATCGAAGCTGTCGAAAGCGGCAAGGCCGATGTTGTTGCCTTCGGCAAGCCATTCATTTCCAATCCGGATCTTGTCCGTCGGCTGAAGGAAAACGCCCCATTGGCCCAATGGAACCAGGCGACACTCTATGGCGGCGGGGCCGAAGGCTACGCCGATTATCCGACGCTGGACGAGGCAGCCTGAATTCGGCTTTCTGACATGTTCTGATATCGGTAAGGAGCCCTCGCAACCCACGTTGCGGGGGCTTTCTTCCGTAAGAGCGTTTGAATTGAGCGGGTAGACAAAGCTCAGGACGCATTCCTACACCTTGGCCGGCCTCATGCCGCCTGCAGGCAGCCGATCGACGTCAGGCTGCTCCGAATGGCCTCATCGATCGGCGTATGGGGCTCTTCACCGAGCACAGTCAGCAGCTTGTCGTTCCGCATCTCCAGCGGCACATCCCAGAGATAGCTCATTTCACGCAATTCCCGCATGAACGGAACAAAGGGAGCGGCGAGCGGCACGAACCACCAGGGGAATGCCTTCACTTTCACTTTGTGCCCAAGCACACGCTGAACGGCATCGACCATTTGCCGACCATCGCCATCCCAATGACCGCGCATGTGATAGACGGCGAAAGCGGGCAGCTCGTCGCCCTTCTCGATCAGCCGGATCATTGTTTCGGCAACGTCGGGGAGATAGGCCCATTGGTGGCCGATGCCGCGCTTGCCCGGATGGGTCATCGAACTGATCGGCTTGCCCGGTGTCACCATCGCCTGCGAAAACCAGCTGTTGGCGCGGGAGCCGCCGAAGAAATCGCCGGCGCGAACGATGACAACAGGCGCATCGCCCTGCTCTGCGGCCGCCCGCAGACGCCGCTCCATCTGTACACGGATCGCCCCCTTGCGGGTCTTCGGCTGTTGAGCGCTGTCTTCCGTCACATTCGGGAAAACATCGGGACCGAAATTATAGACCGTACCGGGCAGCACGATCCGCGCGCCGACTGCCTTTGCTGCTGCGATGGTGTTGTCGAGCATCGGCAGGACGAGCTTGCCCCAATTGCGGTAGCCGGGCGGGTTGACCGCATGGACGATGACATCGGCACCTTGCGCGGCCCTCAGAACATCCTCCGCCTGCATGGCATCGCCCTGGAGCCAGTCAAATTCCGGCCGGCGGCTGGCCGCCTCGGCCGCATTGCGGTTCAGCGCCCGGATGCACCAGCCGCGAAGGGCAAGCCCTTCCGCGACAGCACCGCCGATCCCGCCGGTAGCGCCGAGTATCAAGGCTGTCTTCGTGTTTTCCATCTTGCTGTTCATCGTCATCTCCATCGGTTTTTCGATGAGGTGACTATGCTTTGGACTCGCGATAAACGAAATTGCCGAAAAGTCTGGAGATGCTATACATAAATGTATGATACAACTCGCTGAGCCAAGCTGGGATTTCTATCGTACCTTTCTAGCCGTGCTGGAGCATGGCTCACTGTCGGCCGCTGCGCGCGAACTCGGCCTGACGCAGCCGACAGTCGGCCGTCATATCCTTGCATTGGAGCAATCGGTCGGTGCAGAGCTGTTCACGCGTTCGCAGCAGGGCCTGCTGCCGACTGATGCCGCCGTGGTTCTGAAACCCTATGCCGAGACTTTGGCGAGCACGGCCGCCGCTTTGTTGCGGGCAGCCTCCGCTTCGAAGGACAAAGTCAGCGGCACGGTGCGCATCAGCGCGAGCGAGGTCATCGGCACCGAAGTTCTGCCGCCGATCCTTGCCGGATTGCAGGCAAGATATC
>NZ_JAUQTZ010000134.1:0-17112 GCF_059803845.1 Rhizobium sp. UFLA01-1127
TCATGGCTAAAGAACAGGCTCGAATCGAGGCTCAAAACCGTAAGCAGGCATAAAATCTATTCGCCGGACGCTTACGGTATTCCGGTTGAGACAAGGCCTTAATCTGTCACCGGCTTTGCAGCATCAATATTTAGATGGAATCCTCTCGGCAAATTCACAAATGCTCAAACGCATCCAACTGAGCCAGCTGCGGGTCGGCATGTTCGTCAGGGATATGGAGTTTGCCACTCAATCGGATGCTGAGCGCTTCAGGCCTTTTCTGCTCTCCAAAGGCGAGGATCTCAGAAGGCTCACGACTGGGCACGTCAGGAGCGTAGTCATAGACATCACGAAGAGAGTGGACGTCGCTGGGGGAGCGCACCCTATCGATATAACGAGTTTTGAGGCGAATGTGCTGGCTGCATTTTCACCTGGCGAGATCGGCCATGCGAAAAGATCCATTCAGGATATTGGGCCGCATCTACGTCATGTACTACACGATGCCGGTCCTGCTAGGCAACCGTTGCCCAGGTTCTCGGCCCCTTCAAAACCAAAACTGCCGTGTTTGTAGAGGCAGAGCGTCTGGCTGCCCATCAGCCCACAAAATAGCCGCATCAGATCCACCAGCCGTGGCCCCAGGATGGCGCTTACTTTTCAAACGGTCTTCCAAGGAATGAAGTTGTGGCGCTATTTCCAAGGTTCGTTGAGCAACGAGTTGCCGACGCCATGCCAGACACGCGAGTCGTACTGATCGCGGGTCCCCGACAATCAGGAAAAATGACCTTGGCGAAGAAGATGGCCAATGAGAGGATCGATGCCGCTGTGCATGCGCTGATGTGATTGGCGACAGTAGAGCGCTGCCTTTGGCCGATACAGAAACGAAGTCGTCTAAGGCGGAGTCTCCGCGCGCCTCAGAACTCTTCCCAATTGCCGCCCGCTATTGCCGCATTGCCGTGGAAGGCCGCGCTCACCTTGGCGACTATTGCCCGCGGTGCCGATGAGACCGGCCTGGAAGCACCGGTTGCCACAGTTGGACGTGATTGGCGCAAGGCCGCGCTTCCGATGTTGAACTGGCCCAACAGCTGGAAGAGTGCTTCAGCCTCCTTGGCGAGACTATGAGCAGCAGCCGTTGATTCCTCGACCATCGCCGCATTCTGTTGCGTGCCTTGGTCCATGGTGTTAACTGCGGTGTTGATTTCCTTCAATCCCGTCGCCTGCTCCTTGGAACTTTCGACGATCGCAAGGACATTGCCGTTGACCTGCTGAACCTGGGCGACGATTTCTTCGAGCGCTTTGCCAGTTTCCCCCACAAGACTCACTCCGCTCTTCACATGCTCGTTGGAGGCGCTGATGAGTTCCTTGATCTCTTTTGCCGCTTTGGCCGATCTCTGAGCAAGCTCGCGGACTTCTTGCGCGACCACCGCAAAACCCTTGCCGGCATCGCCCGCGCGTGCCGCTTCTACGCCTGCGTTTAGTGCCAACAAGTTGGTCTGAAACGCGATTTCGTCGATCACGCCAATGATGTTGCCAATCTCTGCCGACGATGTCTCGATCTTGCCCATCGCTTCGACGGCACTGCGGACCACCGCCCCGGAACGCTCGGCATTCTCGCGCGTCCTTCTCACCAGTTGGCCAGCCTCCTGAGCGCGGCTGCTGGAATCGGAGACTGTTGTGGTGATCTCTTCGAGGGCGGCGGCGGTTTCTTCGACGGAGGCCGCCTGCTGTTCGGTGCGCTTCGACAAATCGTCCGAGGCTGAACGAACTTGCTGAGCTCCGGCCGCGATGCCGGTTGCGTTTTCGGCCACGGTCTGCATTGCTACGCGCAGCTTGCCGACGGCGGCGTTGAAGTCTGTCCGGAGTTTTTCCAGGGTCGGAATGAACGGGGTTGCGACTTCCTGCGTCAAATCGCCACCGGACAGCGCCATCAACGATGCCGCCAAATGATCGACATTATTGACGCGGGCGGTGACGTCGGTCGCGAACTTGACGACCTTGAACACCTTGCCGTTCATGTCAAAGATCGGATTGTAGGACGCCTGGATATAGACCTTTCTGCCGCCCTTGCCGATACGCAGAAACTCATCAGCGATGAATTCGCCACCAGATAGGCGCGCCCAGAATCGCCGGTAATCGTCACTGTTAACGTAAACGCTATCACAGAACATTGAATGGTGGCGGCCCCGGATTTCGGCAAGCTGATAGCCGAGCGCCGACAGGAAATTGTCATTCGCCGTTAAGATCTCGCCGTTGGGCGTGAACTCGATTACGGCCTGGGCTCGCGACAGTGCACTCAGTTTGCCGGCATCTTCAGCGCTTTGCAGCCTCTGCATGGTGATATCGGTTGCGAACTTCACCACCTTGTAGGGTTTGCCGCCTCTGAAGACAGGATTGTAGGAGGCTTCGATCCAGATTTCCTTGCCGCCTTTGCCGATCCGTTTGTATTGGCGCTGATCGAACTCGCCTCGGTTTAGCTTTGCCCAGAATTCGCGATAGTCGGCCGACGAGGCTTCTGCCGGCTCGACGAATATTCGATGATGCTGGCCAACAATCTCGGACAGTTCGTAACCGAGAGCAGTGCAGAAATTCGCATTGGCCGTCAGAATCTTACCGGTTAGGTCAAACTCGATGATGGCCTGTGACCTGCTCATCGCGGCCAGTATGGCCTTGGCATCCGATCCGAAGCCTAAAGCAATTTTCTTCATGCTGTTCTCCTAACACAGGTCTACCTGAATGACCGCGGCGACCCCTCACGGGTGAGTGCTGGACGGGCAAGCTGAAAAATAAAATCCGATAAATACATTAAGCATCAATTAACCGGGTTCTTAGGAAATATGATCCATCGCGCACTAGGCGCTCCAAGAGAAATATCGTATCAGAAACAATTGGTTAAACAACTTCCTACGGGCGACGGCATCGGCGCCGGGGTTTTTCAAGGGTTCTTTTGAGCGTTAAAATTGTTGATTTTAAGCTCGATCTACCGCCTGAATACCCAAGGTCGCGTTTACTATTTGTTAAGCGGGCGCTCGCCTAAAAGGCGATGTTCCCGTAGGCTTGCGTTTTTCCTATCCACCGGCATGTTGAACCGTCACTACGCGTGCAGATTCGATCTCGGGACTAGCAACATAAGCCGGGATCAGCCACCAAGCGCGAGGACGACTGCCGGCCGGAGAAAGACATGAAGCTCGCACGCGAAATCAATCGAATTGAGGAAGTCGCGGGACGATTCAATACGCATTATGAAGTCTTCAAATATATGAAGGGTCTCACTCAGGATCTGGGAATGAGCGCGTTCCTGATCATGACGCTGCCCACGATCGATTTCGCCGAAATTGGAGCAACGAAGATCATCACCAACTGGCCGGCGGAAATGGTCGATTACTATGATGCTCATAACCTGATGGTCGACAGCCCCGTCATCCGTCGGATGCTGAGATCGACGAGCCCCTTCAACTATGATGTCGCGGAGATCAACACCCATCGCGGAGAAGGCAAGAGGGCCACGGTCATCGATTTGTTCAGGCGCTACGGAATGGAAAAGGGCGCTTACTTTCCTGTTCACGATGCCGCGGGTGGACGCGGCGCGATGTCAATTTCAGGGTCCCGGAATCTCAGTATGATTGAAATGGCGAAGATCCTGTTTATTGCGACGCTGATTTATGATCGGCTCTCACAGCTGACGTTGAACGAGAAACACAGGCCCATTGCGTTTACGTCGAGCGAGCTGGACTGCCTGAGGCTCACGGCCGGCGGAAGGAAGGGTCCTGAAATCGCGGAGATTCTCGAGCTGTCCGAAAATACGGTCAACAATCACATTGGGAGCGCGATGAAGAAGCTCGGATGTACGACGAGAACGCAGGCAGTGGTTAGCGCTCTGCGCCTTAATCTCATCCGAGTGTAAGATGCGAGCCCACGAACTCCCGATTGAAGGTCCACCCGCCGATAATGGTGCGCGGTCCATGGTTGCTAGGCTCAGGACCTATTAATTTGGTTGATATGTGATTCACGGTTTCCAGAAGGAGACCGCAATGAGTGATTTGTTTCTGCTGAGCGAGCGCCAGATGGCCCGGATTGAGCCGCATTTTCCCTTGGCGCATGGCGTTCCACGCGTCGATGATCGCCGTGTCGTCAGCGGCATTGTCTATGTCATCAAGCATGGCCTGCAATGGAAGGATGCGCCAAGGGATTACGGGCCGCACAAAACGCTTTATAATCGCTTCATTCGTTGGAGCCGCCTTGGCGTGTTCGACCGCATCTTCGCGGCGCTGGCCGGTGACGGTCCCAGGCCCGAGCGCATCATGATCGATGCCACACATCTGAAAGCGCATCGCACGGCCGCAAGCCTGCTCAAAAAAGGGATGTTCCCCGTCGTATCGGGCGAACCAAAGGCGGACTGGACTCCAAACTACACACCGTCTGCGATGGCGAGGGACGCCCGATCACCATGCTGCTCAGCGAAGGCCAGATGAGCGACCATAAGGGCGCTCGTCTCGTGCTGAATGTATTGCCCGCGGCCAAGACGCTGATTGCCGGCAGGGGTTATGACAGCAAGTCATTCCGGGAAGCCTTGCAGGCAAAGGGCATCGAACCCTGCATCCCTTCGAGCCGAAGCAGGAAGGTTCCATATCCTTACGATAAAGGGCTCTACAAGAAGCGTCACAAGGTCGAGAACCTCTTCGCCAAACTCAAGGACTGGCGGCGCATAGCGACGCGCTACGACCGATGTGCGCATACTTTCTTCTCAACCATATGCATCGCCGCAGCCGTCATCTTCTGGCTTTGATTTAACGAGGCCTGAACCTAGATCCGTACGACAAGCGGCTGGCGGTCGAAGCGGAGGATCGCCCGCTCGACTACGGCGATTTCGAGGGCACGAACCCTAACGGTCAGTATGGCGACGGCAGCCGGATACCATCATGTCGAAATGATCGCATCGCGAGGCAACAGCGCGCCTTGCGTGATTCCGCATTCCTCCACGTTTCCGTCTTAGTGCCAGCGCACTGGGCTTGCCAAAGTAACTCATATGTGAAAATAGTATTTACATAAGAACACTCATGGCAGAGAGGAGGGATGATCGTGAGCCAGGAACCGACAGTCGGGATTTCGTCCACGCATCCGTCCGACATGCCGCAGGCGCATGCCGACCTGCCGGTATGGAATGCCGAAAACTGGTTCTATGAAGACTGGCCGGAGGGGCAAAAAATCCGCTCCCTACGCCGCACGATAGGTGAGAGCGATAGCCACCTTTTCAATGTGCTGGTGACCGACATTCATCCGTATGTGCAGGATCAGATGTTTGCACAGCACGAGGGCGCCTTCGGGCGGCGCCTTGTCGCCGGCGCCTTCGTCTTCTCCGCCGGGCTCGGCCTCGTCGCCACCAACTGCGTCAATGCCTTTTCCTACGGCTACGACAAGTTGCGCTTCATTAAGCCGGTCTTCATCGGTGACACGATCTACACCATCCGAACCAACCTCGGCAAGCGCCCCCGCTACAAGGAGCTCGGCTTGATCAGGGCGAGCTACGAGGTCTTCAAGGGCGAGGGAGAGCTGGTGCTCTACTGCGAGCATCTGCAAACCGTCAAATACAGGAATCCGGCCGATTTTGCCGGACAGACAGAAAAGTAAAATGCGATGACGCAGTCCAGCGATCTTCCCTTAAGCGGCCTTGTCGTCGTCGACATGAGCCAGTTCCTCTCCGGTCCCTATTGTTCGCTGCGCCTAATGGATCTCGGTGCGCGGGTCATCAAGATCGAACGGCCTGACGGCGGCGATCTCTCACGCCGGCTCTATCTCAGCGATACGGAAATCGGCGGTGACTCGACAATTTTCCATGCCATCAACCGCGGCAAGGAAAGCCTGGCGATCGACCTCAAGAACGACGGCGATCTAAAGGTGCTGCGCGCGCTGCTTTTGAAGGCTGATGTGCTGATACAGAACTTCCGTCCTGGTGTCATCGAGCGGCTCGGGCTGCATTACGATGCTGTGAAGGAGATCAATGCGCGCCTCGTCTACGCGTCGATCAGCGGCTATGGCGACGAGGGTCCCTGGGTGACCCGTCCCGGCCAGGACCTGCTTGCGCAATCGCGCTCCGGTGTGATGTGGCTGAATGGCGATGAAGACCAGGGTCCCGTGCCGTTCGGTCTGGCGATTGGCGATATGCTTGCCGGTGCGGCGGCCTGCCAGGGCATCCTCGCTGCCCTTGTCCGCCGCGGGATCACCGGCGCGGGAGCTCTGGTCGAGACCAGCCTCCTCGAGGCGCTTGTCGATTTCCAGTTTGAGGTACTGACTACCTATCTGAACGATGGCAATCGGCTGCCAAAGCGGTCGAATTTCAGGAGCGCCCATGCCTATCTTGCGGCTCCCTACGGTGTCTACGCCGCTGCGGACGGTTACCTGGCGATCGCCATGACGCCGATCCGGAAACTTGCCGATCTTCTCGATATGCCGGAGCTCGCTCCCTATTGCGATGCGCCATCGAGCTGGTTCCAGCAGCGCGATGTGATCAAGGAACTGATCGCCAAGCGTATTGCCACGAAGATGATCGACGAGTGGCTGGCGATCCTGGAGCCCGCCGATATTTGGTGCGCTAAGGTGCTGAACTGGAACGAGCTGGTTGAGAGTGATGGCTTCAAGTCGCTTGACATGCTGCAGATGGTGACCCGTGAGGATGACGTCTCAATTCTGACAACCCGCTCACCGCTTCGCGTCGATGGCGCCCGGCCAGTCTTTCATCGTGCCGCCCCGCGTGTCGGCGAGCATAGCGCTGCGATCCGCGAGGAGTTCGGGCTATGAGCAACGTCATGCTGACGGGAATGACCTGGAACCATCCGCGCGGCTACGATCCGATGGTTGCCTGCTCGCGGCTGTTCGAGGAACAGACCGGGACCAAAATCCGTTGGGAAAAGCGTTCGCTGCAGGACTTCGAGACCTATCCGGTCGAGGAGCTGGCGCGCGCCTATGATCTCATCGTCATCGACCATCCGCATGTCGGCCAGATCACCAGTGAAAAGTGCCTTCTGCCGCTTGATGTATCCGGCCGCGAGGCTGAGCGCGAAGCTTTGAGGAAGGGCAGCGTTGGTGCCTCCTACCAGAGCTACCTGTGGGATGAACGCCAGTGGGCTTTCCCGATTGATGCTGCGACGCAAGTGCAGGCCTACCGTCCAGACAGGATCGCGCAAGGCGCGGCGAGCTGGCAGGATGTTCTTGAGCTTGCTCGGGAAGGGCAGGTGCTTCTGCCACTTCGCCCGCCGCATACGCTGATGTCCTTCTATACGCTGTCGGCAAACCGCGGGCATCCGTGCCGGACCGAACCCGGCCAATTGATAGATCCCGCCGCTGGCGCAGAGACAGTCGAGGTGATGCGGGAGATAGCAGATCTCATCGATCCCGAATGTTTCGAGATGGATCCGATCGCAGCCTTCGAGCGCATGGCGGTTGCGGGCAGCCGGATCGCATGCGCGCCCCTGATCTACGGCTACATCAACTATTCGATCGAAGGTTTTCGAAATAGCCTGATCAAGTTCTCCGATATTCCTGTCGCCGGAGATCTTGGTCCGGCCGGTTCGGCGCTCGGCGGCACGGGCATTGCGGTTTCCGCCTTTTCAAACCATTCGCAGCGGGCGATCGACTTCGCTTATTGGATCTCCAGCGCAAATATTCAGCGCAGTCTCTACACCAGCTCAGGCGGTCAGGCGGGGCATGCTGCGGCGTGGGAGGACGATGTCGCCAATGCCGCGACGGCCAGCTTTTATCGCGCTACCCGTGCCACCCTTGAGAGCGCCTGGGTTCGGCCCCGACATCATGGCTACATGGCTTTTCAGCAGCAGGCGTCCGACGTGCTGAACGAAGGTCTGAAGAAAAAGCGGAGCGCAGCGACGATCGTTGCCGATCTGAATAGGCTATTTGCGGAGAGCTTTGCAGTAGGAAGTCCTGATTGAGCGCTGAACGCCTGAAATCCAGGGATCGTTCATTTTGATTGTATGATCAGGTGCAGGTGGATGTCGAGTGCAATGCGTTTTTTCTCTGCGCTGATGCAGAGATCATTCAAATAAAAATACCACTAGGTTCCGACATCGGATCCGACGAGCAGCGACAGCTGTTGCGCGGTCTTCTGCAGATGAGTGATCGTGCGTGTGATATCCGGCGCGCTCGGTGCATTGACCAGGGCAATATAGGGGCAGGTCAAGGCGGCTATACCGCGTCCATCCGGTCCCAGGATCGGTGCCGAGAGGTTGTAGACGCCAGCCGTCTGGACACTTGCCATCATTTCGTAGCCCTGCTCGCGAATATGATCGAGCCTTTCGTAGAATTCCGGCGTAAGGCGCGGATCGTCCGTGCTGCCCACATGCTCCGCGATCATCAATTCGCGCTCTCCGGTGCTCCGGAAGGCGAGCAGGACATGGCCGGAACCGGTGTCAAACAGGTTCACGTGCGAGCCGACGCGGATCGAAATCCCCCAGTAATCCGGGGCTTCCTGCTGAGCGATGACCACGGCATAACCCCGATCGAAGACCGCGAGATGGTTCGCCTGACGGGTCTTCTGGGCCAGATCGCGCATCAAGGGTGTGGCGAAGGACGCCAAGCGCCTTGTCGGCGCATGCAGTTGTGAAAGGCCGAAGAGTTTGAGCGTCAGGGCGAAGCGATCGCCTTCCAGCTTGGTCACATAACCCCGGCGCACCAATCGGTCGAGCATGCGGTAGAACTCGTTCGGGCTACGGTCGAGCCGCTTCGATATTTCCGCCTGTGTCAGGCCGCCCTCGACGCTAGCCAATAGTTCCAAGATATCGAGACCCTTGTCGAGCGCCGGGGCGCGGTAGCGGTCTGCGTCATCCATCTCCATGTATGTTCTCCTGTAAATGATAGCTGCATATACGCAGACAAAGCCTTCGGGAAGGGAAAGTTTTCCTTGACGCAACGACTATCTTGTCGTTTGTATATAAACATAAAACTCATATGTGAGGAGAGTCGGCGCGCTCAAACAAAGTCGCCGTTGTGGAGGAGAGGAATATGAAAAGATTGATAGCCAGCCTCGCGTCTGGGATTTCATTATTTGCATCCGTGGCCATTGCGACCGATCTGCCGGGCAAATTCCCGGGCGTAACAGTCGACGCCAAGCTCATCGGCGGTCAGCAATATGAGCCGCTTTACGCGCGCATCGCCGAGTGGGAAAAGGACACGGGCGCCAAGGTCAACATTCTCTCGAAGAAGAACCACTTTGAGCTCGACAAGGAAATCAAGTCCGACATGGCCTCTGGCAGCATCTCGTGGTGCGTCGGCTCGAACCACTCGTCCTTCGCTCCGCAGTATCCCGACCTCTACACCGATCTTTCGAAGCTTCTGCCCAAGGAGGAGATTGCCCAGTTCGTCGATTCGACCATTCAGGCCTCGACCATCGACGGCCGCTTGATCATGCTGCCGCGTGCGCAGTTCGACGTTTCGGCGCTCTACTACCAGAAGAGCCTCTATAACGACGAGGCGAAGAAGACGGCGTTCAAGGCGAAGTACGGCTATGATCTCGCCCCGCCGAAGACCTGGAAGGAAGTCTCCGATCAGGCGATCTTCTTCTCCAGCCCGCCGAACTTCTTCGGCACGCAATTCCCCGGTAAGGAAGAGGCGATCAACGGCCGCTTCTATGAAATGCTGGTCGCCGAAGGCGGCGAATATCTAAACAAGGATGGCAAGCCTGCCTTCAACTCCGAAGCCGGTGTGCGCGCGCTTGATTGGTTCGTCAATATGTACAAGGCCAAAGCCGTTCCGGCAGGTACGACCAACTATCTCTGGGACGACCTCGGCGCAGGCTTTGCTTCCGGTTCCATCGCGCTCGATCTCGACTGGCCGGGTTGGGCAACCTATTTCAACGATCCGAAGTCGTCGAAAATCGCGGGCAATGTCGGTGTCGTCGTGCAGCCCGTCGGTTCCTCTGGCAAGCACACCGGCTGGTCCGGCCATCATGGCTTCTCGGTCACCGAAGCCTGCGCCCACAAGGATGCTGCCGCCTCGCTCGTCTGGTTCCTGACCAACAACGACTCGCAAAAGCTCGAAGCGGCCAACGGCACGCTGCCGACGCGCAAGGCCGTGTGGGACTGGGATATCCAGCAGGCCGCTTCCGATCCTTACAAGAAGGAAGTGCTGAGCACGTTCCAGGAAGCCATGAAATATGCCTTCCCGGTTCCGCGCACGCCGCAATGGATTGAGATTTCCAACGTCGTTTATCCTGAACTTCAGGCGGCCATCCTCGGCGACAAGAGCTCCAAGGAAGCGCTCGATGCCGCTGCCCAGAAGGCAACCGATGTTCTGAAGGACGCCGGCGCACTCTAAGCGATGCAAATGAAGTCCCGCGCTTTGAACAGCGCGGGGCTTTCGCAAGCTGACTTCGAGAAAGGCTTTCGATCGGCGCCGCAAGGGGCCGGCTCGTGCCTGCCGGTTTCGTGCCGGGTCTCGTCCCAAGCAATCCATTCCAAGCAGTCCGGGCGACGCTGCCGAGGAATGCCGACAGGTGCAAACCATGCTCAAAAGAATATCCCCACCGGTCCTGCTTCTTCTTCCGGCGATCATCGTCCTTGTGGCGGTGGTTCTCTTTCCGCTGCTTCTCTCCTTCTATTCCAGCTTCACGCCCTTTCGCCTGACGCGGCCGGCGACGCTCTTCACCTTCATCGGCTTGCGCAATTATACACGCATCCTCACTGATCCGGTTTTCCTGGCGGCCTTCGTGCGCACCGTCGTGCTTTTGACGATCGCGCTCAATCTGGAAATGCTGCTTGGGCTCGGATTGGCGATACTGGTCAACAAGGCGACCCACGGCAAGCGCGTGCTGCGCACGCTGATGATGTTCCCGATGATGTTTTCGCCTGTTCTCGTCGGTTTCCAGTTCAAGTTCATGTTCAACGACAATGTCGGCATCATCAACAATGCCCTGCAGTCGCTCGGCATGACTGAAACGGCCATTCCCTGGCTGATAGACGGCAATCTGGCGCTGTTTTCCATCGTCATCGCCGAAGTCTGGTCTTCGACTTCAGTCTTCGCGATCCTCATCCTCGCCGGACTGCTCGCCATGCCCCAGGAGCCGGTCGAGGCTGCAAAGGTCGATGGGTGCACGAGCTGGCAGAAGTTCCGCTACGTCACCTGGCCGTTCCTGATGCCCTTTGCCTTCATCGCCATGACGATCCGTTCGCTCGATGTCGCTCGCGCCTACGACATCGTCAAGATCATGACGGATGGCGGGCCGGCGCGGCGCACGGAGCTCATCTGGACGCTGGTGGGGCGCACGGCCTATGCCGACGCGCAGATGGGTCTCGCCAACGCCATGGCCTATGTCTCGATCATTCTTTCGATCGCCTTCACAGTCTATTTCTTCCGTAAGCTGGCGCTTGCCCGCACCCAAATCGGAGCGGAGTGGTAATCATGGATCGCAACGCGCAACAGCGCCTGCAGCGCCGCCTTTGGAAGATCGCCTATCTCATCGGTCTTTTCCTTGCGATGCTCGTCATCTGCCTGCCTGGCTTCTGGATCGTCATCAGCTCGCTCCGGCCAGCCGTGGAAATCATGGCGAAGCCGCCGGTCTGGATACCGCAGGAGCTGTCGCTGGAAGCGTATCGCGCCATGTTCAGCGGCGTGGGGCAGGGCGGCATTCCCGTCTGGGATTATTTCCGCAATTCGCTCATCATCTCCGTCACCTCGACGGCCATTGCGCTCGTCATCGGCATGTCCGGCGGCTACGCCTTCGCTCGCTTCCGTTTCACAGGAAAATCGGCCGTGTTCCTCGGGCTGATGCTGACGCGCTCCGTGCCCGGCGTGGCGCTATCGCTGCCGCTCTTCATGGTTTATGCCCGGCTCGGCATCATCGATACCCATTTCGGCCTGATCCTCACCTATGTCGCACTGAACGTACCCTTTACCATCTGGTTGATCGACGGCTTTTTCCGGCAGGTGCCGAAGGATCTCGCCGAGGCCGCGCAGATCGACGGCTGCACGCGCTGGCAGGCCTTCTGGCAAGTGGAGTTCCCGCTTGCCGGCCCTGGCATCGCATCCGCGGGCATCTTCGCCTTTCTCACCTGCTGGAATGAATATGCTCTCGCCTCGCAGCTGACGCGCTCGGTCGATTCCAAGACGTTGCCAGTCGGCCTGCTCGACTATACGGCCGAGTTTACCATCGACTGGCGCGGCATGTGCGCGCTGGCGGTCGTGATGATCATTCCGGCGCTCGCTCTCACTTTCATCATTCAGAAGCATCTGGTGTCGGGTCTGACATTCGGTGCGGTCAAAGGTTGATCTCAATGGCTCAGGTTTCCCTCAAAAAACTCGTCAAGCGCTATGGCGCGCTGGAAATCGTCCATGGCATTAATCTCGAGATCGCGGATAAGGAGTTCATCGCGCTCGTGGGTCCCTCCGGCTGCGGCAAGTCGACGACGCTGCGTATGATTGCCGGCCTGGAAGAGGTTTCCGGCGGCACGATTGAGATCGGCGACACCGTCGTCAACGACCTGCCGCCGCGTGATCGCAACATCTCCATGGTGTTCCAGTCCTACGCGCTCTATCCGCATATGACGGTGCGCGAGAACATGGGCTTTTCGCTGAAGATCGCCAAGCAGCCGCCGGCCGAGATCGACCGTCGTGTCAACGAGGCGGCGGCCATCCTAAGCCTCGAAGCACTGATGGATCGCCGCCCGGCGCAGCTTTCCGGCGGTCAGCGCCAGCGCGTTGCCATGGGCCGCGCCATTGTGCGCCAGCCGGAAGTCTTCCTCTTTGACGAGCCGCTATCGAACCTCGACGCCAAGCTGCGCACGCAGATGCGCACCGAGATCAAAAAGCTGCATGCCAAGGTGCAGTCGACGGTCGTCTACGTCACGCACGATCAGGTCGAAGCCATGACGCTAGCCGACCGCATCGTCATCATGCGCGACGGCCATATCGAGCAGGTCGGCACGCCGGATGAAGTGTTCAAACGGCCCGCTACACGCTTCGTCGCTGGCTTCATCGGCTCGCCGCCGATGAATATCGAGGAGGCAACGCTGAAGACGGGTGAACTGGTTTTCAAGAATGGCGACCGGTTGCCGCTGCCGAGCCAGTTTGCCGACAGGGTCAGAGAAGGCGAAAAGGTCGCCTTCGGCCTCAGGCCCGACGATATCTTCCCGACAGGCCATGGCCTGCATTCAGGCGCCGAATCTGCCGTCTACGATTTGGCGCTGCCCGTCGCCATCACCGAACCGCTTGGCAATGAAACGCTCGTCTTCGTCGAGTTCGCCGGTCGCGAATGGGTGGCGCGCATGCTCAACCCGCGCGCTCTGAAGAGCGGCGAGCAGCTGAAGATGAGCTTCGACCTTAGTCAGGCACACCTCTTCTCCGTCGAAACCGGCAAGAGCCTGGCAATCTAAGGAATAGCTCCCATGGCACGTATCGAGAAAATTGAAATCCGCATGGTCGACCTTGCTCCCAAGACCAAGCGCACGGATGCCATCCAGAGCTTCGTCAGCCAGGAGACACCGATCGTTACGATCACGGATTCCGACGGGGCGACCGGCATCGGTTACAGTTACACGATTGGCACCGGCGGTTCGTCGATTATGCGGCTGCTGTCGGATCATCTCGTCCCACTAGTGATCGGCGAGGATGCAGATTGCATCGAGGCGCTCTGGCGCAAGATGGAATTTGCAACACACGCCACGACGATCGGCGCGATTACAGCCTTGGCTCTTGCCGCCGTCGATACTGCTCTTTGGGATCTCAGAGCCAAAAAGCAGGGCCTGCCACTCTGGAAGTTGGCGGGAGGCGCCAAGAATAACTGCCCGCTCTACACGACCGAAGGCGGCTGGCTGCACGTCGAGAAAGAAGCGCTGGTCGAAGATGCATTGCTGGCAAAGTCGAAGGGTTTTTCCGGCTCCAAGGTGAAAATCGGCAAGCCACACGGCGCCGAAGACTACGCACGTCTTTCGGCTGTGCGGGCAGCCGTCGGCGACGGTTTCGAGATCATGACGGACTGCAATCAAGGCTTCACGATTGATGAAGTGATCCGACGAGCGTCGCGCCTGAAAGAGCTCGACCTTGCTTGGATCGAAGAGCCGCTGCCGGCCGACGATCTCGATGGGCATATCCGCCTGTCGCGCTCGACGCCGACGCCGATTGCCGTCGGCGAATCCATCTATTCGATCCGCCATTTCCGCGAATATATGCAGAAAGGCGCCTGCTCGATCGTCCAGGTCGATGTTGCCCGCATCGGCGGCATCACGCCCTGGCTCAAGGTTGCTCACGCCGCCGAGGCCTTTGATATACCTGTTTGCCCGCACTTCCTGATGGAGCTGCATGTCAGCCTGGTCTGCGCGATCCAGAACGGCAAATATGTCGAATACATTCCGCAGCTCGATCAGCTGACCACCAAGGGCATGGAAATCCGCGACGGACGCGCGATTGCCCCGACCGATTCCGGCATTGGCATCAGCTGGGATTGGCAGGCCGTAAAGGCTTGCTCGGTCAAGGAATTCACCAGAGAGTTTGCCGGCTGAGGAGGTGATCATGCAGCGTATGGGAATGGTCGTCGGGCTGAAACCTGGAAAGATCGCGGAATACAAGCGCTTGCACGCGGCCGTCTGGCCAGAAATCCTGGCGCTGATCTCCGAATGCAACATCGCCAACTATTCCATCTTCCTCAAAGAGCCAGAGAACCTGCTTTTCGGTTATTGGGAATATACCGGTGACGACTTCGACGCAGACATGGCGAAGATGGCTTCACATCCGAAAAACAAGGAATGGTGGGCTGTCTGCATGCCCCAGCAGCAGCCGCTCGAAACTCGCAAGCAGGGTGAATGGTGGGCGATGATGAAAGAGGTCTTCCATCATGAGTGAGAGCTTCGATCCGAGGCGTCTGCAGCAGTCATGGCCCCGCTCGGCCAAGCCGCGCCCGATCGTCATCTTCGGTGCGGGAAGCATTGTCGGCGATGCGCATCTTCCGGCTTACAGGAAGGCCAACCTCCCCGTCGCCGGCATTTTCGACCCCAATTCGGCCAAGGCGGGCGCGCTCGCAGAGCAATGGGGCACCGTGGCCTTTAGGTCGGAAGAGCAGGCGTTCAAGACCGAGGGCGCGATCTTCGATCTGGCGACCCCGCCCGCTGCCCATGCCGCAATCCTGTCGAAGCTTCCGAAAGGCTCATTTGCGCTGCTGCAAAAGCCGATGGGCAGCAATCTGCGTGAGGCGACGGAGATCCTGTCGCTTTGCCGGTCACACAATATAAAGGCGGCTGTCAATTTCCAGCTGCGCTTCGCTCCGATGATGCTGGCGCTGAAGGACGCGATCGCCAATGGTCATCTCGGCGAGATTGTCGATTTCGACGCCTGGTTGGCGCTGGCAACGCCGTGGGGCCTTTGGCCATTCCTGAAAGGGCTGCCGCGCATCGAGATCGCCATGCACTCGATCCACTATCTCGATGTCATCAGGGACCTGCTCGGCAATCCGCTCGGCGTCCATGCCAAGACAATCGGTCATCCAAACCACGAGGTGGCGCAGACGCGTACCGCAGCGATCCTTGACTATGGCGACAACGTCCGCTGCGTGCTTTCGATCAATCACGACCACGATTTCGGCCGGCGGTTCCAAGCGTGCGAGTTCCGCATCTGTGGGACAAAGGGTGCTGCCTATCTGAAGCTTGGTGTCAATCTCGACTACCCGCGCGGCGAACCCGACGAGCTGTGGATCCGAGCCGACGGCGCCGGCGATTGGGTCTCCGTGCCGCTTGAGGGAACCTGGTTTCCGGATGCCTTCGCCAACCGCATGGCAAACCTACAGCGCTTTGCCTCCGGCGAAGACGACATGCTCATCGGATCCGTCGAAGACGGATGGCAGACGATGGCGCTCGTCGAAGCCGCTTATCAATCGAGTGCGAACCCAGCGACACCGCTGAGTTCGCTACCGGAGGAATGATCCCGTGCCCGGACACACCATCCATTACGAAGATTACCAGCTGAACGCCGTTCGCACGACCACCGGCCGGACGATTACCGAGACAGACTTTGTCGTTCATGCCGGCCATACAGGCGATTTCTTTCCGCATCACATGGATGCCGAATTCGCCAAGACGCTTCCGGGCGGCCAGCGCATCGCCCATGGCACTATGGTGTTGTCGATCGGCATCGGGCTGACAGCGACGATCATCAATCCGGTCGCATTCTCCTACGGCTACGACCGCCTGCGCTTCGTCCGTCCTGTCCATATCGGCGATACAATCCGCACCCGCGTGACGATCTCGTCGAAGGAAGACGATCCGAAGCGACCCGATATGGGCCGGGTCGTTGAGCGCTGCGAAGTGCTGAACCAGCACAATGAAGTCGTACTCGCCGCAGACCACATCCTGCTCGTCGAGCGCAAACAGAAACAGAGATAAGAGCATGAGACAGAATTTTGAGATCGGCAAATAGCCGAAGCGCGCGCTCGTGACAAGTGACGCCTCCGGTGGTCATCGTGACCGACCGCGTGGTGCGCTCGACGATCTTTGTCCGGAGATGCGCTCAAGATTCTGCACAAGCTTACTGCCGGAGGGCGCGGGTAGATTCAGCAAGGCCCGACTGGAATTGGTAAGCTGATACATATATATGCCTATACGAGATCGGCAAAGCTCAGCCACGCAAGTTGTTCTCTTAGCTGGATGATTTTGCGCAAGTTCAGCACCTTAACGCCTCGAGCGGTGACCGCCGGTTCTTATCCCTTCAACTGCAGGGCAGTTTAGGGGCGCTTGCAGCGGTAATGGAACAAGTTCGAGCCCGTCGGTCCGATAGGACTAACTGTGCACCCTTCACCGCAGAGCCGAATCTCGCAATGCCGCCGTCCATGTGGTGACGTAATTGGTGATGGTGGCGGCCGTCAGACCGGAGACGGCTTCACCCTTTAAGGAAGATCGAGAGCTCCCGTGCTACCGCTTCCGGATCTTCCCGCTGCGGGAAGTGCCCGACGTTCTGAAGGACAATCCGGTCGAAGGAACCGGAAAACTTCTTGTGAAGGTCTTTGGACAGTTCCGGCGGATTGACGCCGTCCTCTATGCCCTGAAAATAAACCGTGGGGAGAGAAAGGGATCGCGTCTCCCTGATGCGGTCTTCGAGCCAGACGCTTTGCGGATCGGGCTCGGCCTCGCCCCACCGAACTCTGTAGCTGTGGAG
>NZ_JAUQTZ010000135.1:0-16990 GCF_059803845.1 Rhizobium sp. UFLA01-1127
CCTGAAGGCACTCGACGACATCGACGACCTTCTGACGGGCAACCGTATCTTCAAGCAGCGTAACGTCGATATCGGCGTGGTTTCGCTGGAAGACTGTTGGGCCTGGGGCTTCTCCGGCGTTATGGTCCGCGGCTCCGGTGCTGCCTGGGATCTGCGCAAGGCACAGCCTTACGAATGCTATTCCGATCTCGAATTCGACATTCCGATCGGCAAGAACGGCGACTGCTACGACCGTTACCTCATCCGCATGATCGAAATGCGCGAGTCTGTTCGCATCATGAAGCAGTGCGTCAACCGCCTGCTGGGCGATGCCAAGGCAGGGCCGGTTTCGTCGCTGGACGGCAAGGTCGTTCCGCCGAAGCGCGGTGAGATGAAGCGCTCCATGGAAGCGCTGATCCATCACTTCAAGCTCTACACCGAAGGCTATCATGTGCCGGCCGGTGAGGTTTATGCCGCCGTCGAAGCGCCGAAGGGCGAGTTCGGCGTCTATCTCGTCTCCGACGGTTCCAATAAGCCTTATCGCTGCAAGATCCGTGCGCCGGGCTATGCGCATCTGCAGGCCATGGATTTCATGTGCCGCGGCCATCTGCTCGCCGACGTCGCGGCCGTGCTCGGCTCGCTCGATATCGTGTTCGGTGAGGTGGATCGCTGATGCGGGTTTGGCAGGTGGTTATCCCAGCGCTTCTCGTCGCTTGCGGTGCCTCGGCACAGCAGACGGGGAGGACGCAAAGCCTGCCGACCATCAACCTGCAGGGTTCGAATGCGCCGGGCGCGAATTCTGCAAAGGGCGGAAACGCGGTGAAGCAGAGTGAGGATTCGACTGTGGCGGATCTCCTCTCTCGCGGTTATCAGATCAAGGCCGCCGTGCCGAATGGCGGCAAGTTTGTTGTGTTTATGCAGAAAGACCAGTCGGCCTATGCCTGCGAATTCTCGTCTCTGACGAATACGCGGTGTGGGTCCTTAAACTGAGATAAGGCGTGAAAGATGTCCGTTCGTCGACTAGCCGAAGATCAATTCCAGCCTGCCGCTTTTGCCTTCAATGCGGAGAATGCGGTCTGGGCCGAAAAGACGATCAAGAAATATCCTGATGGTCGTCAGCAATCCGCGATCATCCCGCTGATGATGCGCGCGCAGGAGCAGGAAGGCTGGGTCACGAAGGCGGCTATCGAAACGATCGCCGACATGCTCGACATGGCCTATATCCGTGCGCTCGAAGTTGCCACCTTCTATACGCAGTTCCAGCTGCATCCGGTCGGCACGCGCGCCCATGTTCAGGTTTGCGGCACGACGCCCTGCATGCTGCGTGGTGCCGAAGGGTTGATCAAGATCTGCAAGAGCCGGATCAACGATCATGCATTCGAGCGCAACGCCGACGGCACGCTCTCATGGGAAGAGGTCGAATGTCAGGGCGCCTGCGTCAACGCACCGATGGTGGTGATCGGCAAGGATACCTATGAGGATCTGACGCCGACGCGTCTCGAAGAGATCATCGATGCCTTCGCCGCGGGCAAGGGCCATGAAATTCAGACCGGTCCGCAGATCGATCGCGTTTTTTCCGCTCCGGAAGGTGGCTTGACGTCTCTTCTCTCTGATGAGAGCAAGGCAAAGAGCGTTGCGAGCAAGGCGGCAAAGGCTGCGGCTGAAGCCGTGTCGATCCCGCCGTCCGAGGCCGGCCGCGCCAAGAGTACGGATGCTGAAACCAATCAGAGCCTGAAGACGCCGGCAACCGAGCCGGCTGCCGCGGCCAAGAATGCGAAGGCAGCCGAAACGCAGCCGCTTTCGGGTACGGCAGCTGCGGAGCCCGTTGCCGGCAAGCCGTCGCTTGATGACAAGAATCGTCCTGCCGGTATCGAAAGACCTGCGCAGCCCGACAATCTGCAGCTCATTTCAGGTGTTGGTCCGAAGACCGAAGGGACCTTGCATGAGCTTGGCATCTTCACCTTCGCGCAGATTGCGAGCTGGCATGAGGCCGAGCGTCATTGGGTCGATGGCTATCTGAATTTCAAGGGCCGGATCGAACGCGACGAATGGGTCAGGCAGGCTGAGGCACTCGCTAAGGGTGGCGAAGCGGAATATATCAAGGTCTTCGGCAAGAAGCCGCGGTAAGAGGTGAAGCATGTTACAGGATCAGGATCGCATCTTTACCAATATCTACGGCCTCAAGGACAAATCCCTCAAGGGCGCGATGTCGCGCGGCCATTGGGACGGCACGAAGCAAATCCTCGAAAAGGGCCGTGACTGGATCATCAACGAGATGAAGGCTTCCGGCCTTCGCGGCCGCGGCGGCGCAGGCTTCCCGACCGGTCTCAAATGGTCCTTCATGCCGAAGGAAAGCGACGGCCGTCCGCACTATCTCGTCGTCAATGCCGACGAGTCCGAGCCCGGCACCTGCAAGGACCGCGACATCATGCGCCACGATCCGCATACGCTGATCGAAGGCTGCGTCATCGCCGGTTTCGCCATGGGTGCGAACACCGCCTACATTTATGTCCGCGGCGAATACATGCGCGAGCGCGAAGCCCTGCAGGCTGCGATCGACGAATGCTACGATGCCGGATTGCTGGGTAAAAACAACAAGCTCGGCTGGGATTTTGACGTTTTCGTTCATCACGGCGCCGGTGCCTATATCTGCGGCGAAGAAACCGCGCTGCTCGAAAGCCTGGAAGGCAAGAAGGGCCAGCCGCGCCTGAAGCCGCCGTTCCCGGCGAACATGGGTCTCTATGGCTGCCCGACCACCGTCAACAACGTCGAATCCATCGCCGTTGCGCCGACGATCCTGCGCCGCGGCGCGGGCTGGTTCTCCTCTTTCGGCCGCCCGAACAACGTCGGTACGAAGCTGTTCATGCTCTCCGGTCACGTCAACCGTCCCTGCACGGTCGAAGAGACGATGGGCATCACCTTCCGGGAGCTGGTCGAAAAGCACGCCGGCGGCATTCGCGGCGGCTGGGACAACCTGCTTGCCGTCATCCCCGGCGGCGCATCGTGCCCGGTCGTTCCGGCGGCCGATATCATCGATTGCCCGATGGATTTCGACGGCCTGCGCGAAGTCAAGTCGTCCTTCGGTACGGCGGCGGCGATCGTCATGGACAAGTCGACCGACATCATCAAGGCGATCGCCCGCATCTCGGCATTCTTCAAGCATGAAAGCTGCGGCCAGTGCACGCCTTGCCGTGAAGGCACGGGCTGGATGTGGCGCGTTCTGGAGCGCATGGCTCGCGGCAACGCGCAGAAGCGCGAGATCGACATGCTGTTCCAAGTGACGAAGCAGATCGAAGGTCATACCATCTGTGCGCTCGGTGACGCGGCCGCATGGCCGGTGCAGGGCCTGATCCGCAATTTCCGTCCGGAAATCGAAAAGCGCATCGACCAGTACACCGCCAACGCGACAAGCCACGGCGCGGTCCTGGAAGCGGCCGAGTAAGGATCGTCATGGCGAAGACCAGGGATATCAGGCAGGACAGCGGAGCGGCCGATAATGCATCGGCCGATCTCGGTCGCGTCGCCGCCGGTATCTTTGGGAACGCGCCGATCATGCCGATCCATCCGCTGATGGCCCATCCGGCCGCAGCCTTTGCCGCCGTCACCGCGATCGGTTTCGGCTTCTCTTCGCAGCTGGCGGGCGCATTCCTCGGCGCTTTCCAGGGTGCCGTCGAAGCCACCACTAGGTTGGCCGAAGCCCTGGAAGACGAAAAGCATCAGGATGCGGTTGCTGCAAAACCGGCCGACGCGAATGATGGGGCAGGGGATGCAAAGCCTATAAAGGCGGCGCCCGTTGCCAAGTCGGTCACGCCGAAGCCAGCCGCGTTGAAGGCCGCCGCTGCCGCAAAGCAGAAGCCGGTCGCGGCGAAGAAAGCCGAGCCGAAGCCTGCCGTTGCCGCACCCAAGGTCGCGACGGCTGCGGCAAAAAGCAAGGCCGAGGTTGCTGTACCGGATGCTGTCAAGCCGGCTCCTGCGCGCAGCCGCAAGGTCGCGGAGAAAGCTGACGACCTGAAGCGGATTTCCGGCATCGGTCCGAAGCTGGAGCAGGTGCTGAACGGACGTGGCATCAAGCGATTCGCCGACATCGCCGCGTGGAGCGATGCGGATATCGAGCGGATCGATGGCGAACTCGGTTTCGAAGGTCGCATCCGGCGTGACGATTGGGTCGGTCAGGCGAAGGCGCTGCTGCCGAAGGGCCGGAGTTGAGTTTTTCCCCGGCTGGATTGCGGCCGGGGAGGTGAATGAAAGCGGTTGAGATCATTGCGCAGATGTCCGCAATGTTTCGATCGCAAAGCTGGTCTTGTGGGGACAAGGCTTGGCAAAGCTTGTTGTGAGCGAACCGGTGCCATGCGGTTTCATGCCGCGCCGGTGGCAGTTCGGTTTGCGATCATGAAATTGTCCGCGGCCAGGTTGGGCTGAGGACGTGACATAGGACTGAGTGGACGATGGCTAAACTGAAGATTGACGGTAAAGAGATCGAAGTTCCGGATCACTACACGCTTATCCAGGCGTGCGAGGAAGCCGGCGCCGAAGTCCCGCGCTTCTGCTTCCATGAACGACTGTCGGTGGCCGGCAATTGCCGCATGTGCCTCGTTGAGGTGAAGGGCGGCCCGCCGAAGCCGCAGGCATCCTGCGCCATGGGCGTTCGCGATATCCGCGGCGGTCCGAACGGCGAGCTTCCGGAAGTCTTCACCAACACGCCGATGGTCAAGAAGGCCCGCGAAGGCGTGATGGAATTCCTGCTGATCAACCACCCGCTGGATTGCCCGATCTGCGATCAGGGCGGCGAATGCGACCTGCAGGACCAGGCCATGGCCTTCGGTATCGATAGTTCGCGCTATCAGGAAGACAAGCGCGCCGTCGAGGACAAGTATATCGGCCCGCTCGTCAAGACCGTGATGAATCGCTGCATTCACTGCACGCGCTGCGTCCGCTTCACGACGGAAGTTGCCGGCATTTCCGAACTCGGCCTTATCGGCCGCGGTGAAGACGCAGAGATCACCACCTATCTCGAGCAGGCAATGACCTCCGAACTGCAGGGCAACGTTGTTGACCTCTGCCCAGTCGGCGCGCTGACCTCGAAGCCCTTCGCCTTTACGGCCCGTCCGTGGGAGCTGAACAAGACCGAATCGATCGACGTCATGGACGCACTCGGCTCGGCCATCCGCGTCGATACGCGCGGCCGCGAAGTCATGCGCGTCCTGCCGCGCGTAAACGAGCAGATCAACGAAGAGTGGATCTCCGACAAGACCCGCTTCATCTGGGACGGCCTGAAGACGCAGCGCCTCGACAAGCCCTATGTCTGCAAGGATGGCCGCCTGCAGCCGGCAAGCTGGAGCGACGCTTTTGCTGCCATCAAGTCTGCTGTTTCCGCCACCACCGGCGACAAGATCGGCGCCATTGCCGGCGATCTCGCCTCGGTCGAGGAAATGTATGCTCTCGGCGAACTGCTGAAATCGCTGGGATCGGAAAATCTCGACTGTCGCCAGGACGGGACGGCGCTTGATCCGTCGCTCGGCCGCGCAAGCTACGTCTTCAACCCGAGCATCCAGGGCATCGAAGCTGCCGACGCGCTGCTGATCGTCGGCGCCAATCCGCGCTTCGAGGCTGCGGTGATGAACTCGCGCATCCGCAAGCGCTGGCGCCGCGGCAAATTCCCGATCGGCGTGATCGGCGAAGCTGCAGATCTTCGTTACTCCTATGATTATCTCGGCGCCGGCCCGGACACGCTGGCCGATCTCGTCAGCGGCTCGCACAGCTTCGCCGAGGTGCTGAAGAATGCCGAGAGGCCGATGATCATCATCGGCCAGGGCGCTCTCATCCGCGAAGACGGCGCTGAAGTGCTGGCAAATGCCGCCAAGCTCGCCGCGGCCGTCGGCGTCGTCAAGGATGGCTGGAACGGCTTTGCCGTGCTGCATACGGCAGCCGCGCGTGTCGGCGGCCTCGATCTCGGCTTCGTGCCGGGCGCAAAGGGCGTCAATGCCGCCGCCATGCTGTCGTCGATGGACGTCCTCTTCCTGCTCGGCGCCGATGAACTCGACTTCAGCCGCAAGGGCGCCAAGTTCACCGTTTATATCGGCTCGCACGGCGACAACGGCGCGCAGAATGCCGATGTCATCCTTCCGGCCGCCGCCTATACCGAAAAGTCGGGCACGTGGGTCAACACCGAAGGCCGTGTCCAGATGGGTAACCGCGCCGGTTTCGCACCGGGCGATGCCCGCGAGGACTGGGCGATCATCCGCGCCCTTTCCGACGTGCTCGGAAAGAAGCTTCCCTTTGATTCGCTGAGGGAATTGCGCTCGAAGCTCTATGCAGCCTTCCCGCATTTCGCCGGTATCGACGAGATCGCCGTGGCCGATAGCGCCCAAATTGCCGCACTTGCGAAAAAAGCCGGCGCAATGGGCAAATCGGCATTTGCTTCGCCGATCAAAGACTTCTATTTGACGAACCCGATAACGCGCGCATCGGCTGTGATGGCCGAATGCTCGGCATTGGCCCGCAACAATTTCCGCGTTGCGGCAGAGTAAGGGCAAGGACTATGGATTCATTCGTTTCGACCTATCTTTGGCCGGCGCTGATCATGATTGGCCAGTCGCTGCTGCTCCTGGTCTGCCTGCTGGTTTTCATCGCTTATATTCTGCTTGCCGACCGCAAGATCTGGGCTGCCGTCCAGTTGCGCCGCGGTCCGAACGTCGTCGGACCCTTCGGTCTGTTCCAGTCCTTCGCCGACTTGCTCAAGTTCATGTTCAAGGAGCCGATCATCCCGGCCGGCGCCAACAAGACCGTGTTTTTGCTGGCCCCGCTGGTTTCGGTGGTGCTGGCGCTCTCCACCTGGGCCGTCGTGCCGGTGGCGCAGCACTGGGTTATCGCCGATATCAATGTCGGCATCCTCTACATTCTGGCGATCTCGTCGCTCGAAGTTTACGGCATCATCATGGGCGGCTGGGCTTCGAACTCGAAGTACCCCTTCCTCGGCGCGCTCCGCTCGGCGGCGCAGATGGTGTCGTACGAAGTCTCGATCGGCTTCGTCATCGTTACCGTGCTGCTTTGCGTCGGTTCGCTGAACCTGACGGATATCGTGCTGTCGCAGCAGACGGGCCTCGGCACCAAGCTCGGCCTGCCGGCTTCGTTCCTCGACTGGCACTGGCTGTCGCTCTTCCCGATGTTCATCGTGTTCTTCATTTCGGCGCTGGCTGAAACCAACCGTCCGCCTTTCGATCTTCCGGAGGCGGAATCGGAGCTGGTTGCCGGCTTCATGGTCGAATACGGTTCGTCGCCCTACATGATGTTCATGCTCGGCGAATACGCCGCTGTCGTCCTGATGTGCTCGCTGACGACGATTCTCTTCCTCGGCGGCTGGCTGCCTCCGGTCGATATCTGGATTCTGAACTGGGTTCCGGGCATCGTCTGGTTCCTGCTGAAGTCGTGCCTTGTGTTCTTCATGTTCGCGATGGTGAAGGCATTCGTGCCGCGCTACCGCTACGACCAGCTCATGCGCCTTGGCTGGAAGGTTTTCCTGCCGCTGTCGCTCGCCATGGTCGTTATCGTTGCATTCGTGCTGAAGCTGACGGGATGGGCATGACGATGTCGATCCTCGCTTCAAGCAGATTTGGAGGTTGAAGATGGCCGGAATTTCCAACGCCGTCAGCTCGCTGTTCCTCAAGGAATTTGTCGGCGCATTCTTTTTGTCGATGCGTTACTTCTTCAAGCAGAAGGCAACGATCAACTACCCGTTCGAGAAGGGGCCGGTCAGCCCGCGCTTCCGCGGCGAACATGCATTGCGCCGCTATCCCAACGGCGAAGAGCGCTGCATCGCTTGCAAGCTCTGCGAAGCCATCTGTCCTGCCCAGGCCATCACCATCGAGGCCGGGCCGCGCCGCAATGACGGCACCCGCCGTACGGTGCGTTACGACATCGACATGGTGAAATGCATTTATTGCGGCTTCTGCCAGGAAGCCTGCCCGGTCGACGCCATCGTCGAAGGGCCGAACTTCGAATTCGCCACCGAGACCCGCGAAGAGCTCTACTTCGACAAGGCGCGGCTTTTGGACAATGGCGACCGCTGGGAACGCGAAATCGCGCGCAACATCGCAATGGATTCGCCGTACCGCTGAGCGGAGTTTTGAATATGCCGGGACAGGCGGCCGATTGTCGCCGTCGCGGTTGAATATAGACCGGGGCTTTGCCGGACCTATCGTTCGGTCGAGCTCCATCGGGCAGGGAAACTCCCGGCTGCCCGGGGGAAGACGAAAAAGGCACCAACATGGGTCTGCAGGCTCTTTTTTTCTATATCTTCGCCTTTGTCGCTGTGGCGTCGGCGTTCATGGTCATCTCGGCGCGGAATCCGGTCCATTCGGTCCTGTTCCTCATCCTGGTTTTCTTCAACGCGGCCGGCCTCTTTCTGCTGATGGGGGCTGAGTTCCTGGCGATGATCCTGCTGGTCGTTTATGTCGGCGCAGTGGCGGTCCTCTTCCTCTTCGTCGTCATGATGCTCGATATCGACTTCTCGGAGCTTCGGGCCGGCATTCTGGAATATGCACCGATCGGCGCATTGATCGGTGTCATTCTCGCGGCCGAACTCATCGTCGTCATCGGCGGAAGCGTGATTTCGCCGACGATCGCCAAGTCGGTCGCCATGCCGATCCCGGCGCCTGCGACCCGGACGAATACCGCCGCCCTCGGCGACGTGCTTTACACCAACTACGTTTATTTCTTCGAGATCGCCGGCCTTGTGCTGCTGGTGGCGATGATCGGCGCGATCGTGCTGACATTGCGGCATCGCACGCACGTCAAGCGTCAGAACATTTCCCAACAGGTCGCCCGTACGCCCGCGACCGCCGTCGAGGTGGTCAAGGTCAAGTCGGGGCAGGGCGTCTGAGGCGAGGCACGAGGATCAAAGGAACAAGAACATGGTCATCGGACTTTCCCACTACCTGACGGTCAGCGCCATCCTCTTCGTGCTCGGCGTTTTCGGTATCTTCCTCAACCGGAAGAACGTCATCATCATTCTGATGTCGATCGAACTCATATTGCTCGCGGTCAACATCAACATGGTCGCCTTCTCGTCGTTCCTCAACGACATCGTCGGCCAGGTTTTCGCTCTATTCATTTTGACCGTCGCCGCGGCTGAGGCTGCGATCGGTCTTGCAATTCTCGTCGTCTTCTATCGTAACCGCGGCTCCATCGCAGTCGAAGACGTCAACGTGATGAAGGGCTGATACAGCTATGTTCTTATATAAGGCTATCGTCTTTCTTCCCCTGATCGGCGCGATCATCGCCGGCCTTTTCGGCCGCGCGATCGGCGCCAAGGCTTCGGAATATGTAACCACCGGCCTGATGATCATCGCCGCCGTCCTTTCCTGGGTCGTCTTCTTCACGGTGGCGCTTGGCCATACGGACGGCCCGATTAAGGTCGAGGTCCTGCGCTGGATCCAGTCCGGCGGCATCGACGCCTCCTGGTCGCTGCGCGTCGATACGCTGACCTCGGTGATGCTGATCGTCGTGAATTCGGTTTCGACCCTGGTTCACGTCTACTCGATCGGATACATGCATCACGATCCGCATCGTCCGCGCTTCTTCGCCTATCTCTCGCTTTTCACCTTCGCCATGCTGATGCTGGTGACTTCCGACAACCTCGCGCAGATGTTCTTCGGCTGGGAAGGCGTCGGTCTGGCCTCCTATCTGCTGATCGGCTTCTGGTTCAAGAAGCCGTCCGCCTCGGCGGCGGCGATCAAAGCTTTCATCGTCAACCGTGTCGGCGACTTCGGCTTCGTTCTCGGCATTGCCGGCGTTTTCGTCCTCTTCGGCTCGATCAATTTCGACGTCATCTTCGGCAATGCCCAGAGCTTTGCCGCAGGGCAGGGCGGTCAGCCGGGCGATGTCGTGCTCAACCTCTTCGGCATGCATCTTGATCGCGGCCATGCGCTCACTGGCGTCTGCCTGCTGCTCTTCATGGGCGCCATGGGCAAGTCGGCACAGTTCCTGTTGCACACCTGGCTGCCGGATGCCATGGAAGGCCCGACCCCGGTTTCCGCGCTCATCCATGCCGCGACCATGGTCACCGCCGGCGTCTTCCTCGTCGCCCGCATGTCGCCGATCTTCGAACTGTCGCAGGATGCGCTGACCTTCGTCACCATCATCGGTGCGATCACGGCCTTCTTCGCCGCGACCGTCGGCCTCGTACAGAACGATATCAAGCGCGTCATCGCGTATTCGACCTGTTCGCAGCTGGGCTACATGTTCGTCGCCCTCGGCGTCGGCGCCTATGGTGCCGCGATCTTCCATCTCTTCACCCACGCCTTCTTCAAGGCGCTGCTCTTCCTGTGCGCCGGCTCGGTCATTCATGCCGTCGATGGCGAGCAGGACATGCGTCATATGGGCGGCCTGCGCCCGCATATCCAGAAGACTTTCTGGATGATGATCATCGGCACGCTGGCGATCACCGGCGTCGGCATCCCGCTGACCCATATCGGTTTTGCCGGCTTCATCTCGAAGGATGCGATCATCCTGGCGGCCTTTGCCTCGCACAATGCAGCCGCCGGCTTCGCCTTCACGCTGCTGGTCATTGCCGCGATGTTCACCAGCTTCTATTCCTGGCGTCTGATCTTCATGACCTTCTTCGGCAAGCCCCGCGCCTCGCACGAAGTCATGCACCATGTGCATGAATCGCCGAACGTCATGCTGGTCCCGCTGTACCTGCTGGCGATCGGTGCTGTAGCCGCGGGTATGTATTTCAACGCCGATTTCGTCGGTCACGCCTACGAGGAATTCTGGAAGCATGCGCTGTTCACGCTCCCGGACAACAAGATCCTCGAGGAAATGGAACATGCGCCTATGTGGGTTGAGCTCAGCCCCTTCATCGCTATGCTCCTCGGTCTCGTCACCGCCTGGTATTTCTACATAAAGTCGCCGGAGACGCCGCGCCGGCTCGCTCAGCAGCAGCGCGTGCTCTACGAGTTCCTCCTGAACAAGTGGTACTTCGACGAGCTCTATGACTTCCTCTTCGTTCGCTCTGCCAAGGCGCTTGGCCGCTTCCTCTGGAAGAAGGGCGACATCGGGGTCATCGATACCTTCGGCCCGAACGGCATTGCCGCGCGCGTCGTCGATGTTACTAACCGCGTCGTGCGCCTGCAGACCGGCTACCTCTATCACTATGCCTTCGCAATGCTGCTCGGCATTGCCGCCCTCGTTACCTGGATGATGCTCGGGAGTTCCCTCTGATGACCGATTGGCCCATTCTTTCAACGGTCACATTCCTGCCGCTGGTCGGTGTCCTTCTTCTGCTGTTCACGCAGGAGAACGGCGCCAATGGCCGCCGGAATATCCTGAACATTTCGCTGGCGACGACCATCGTCACTTTCATCGTGTCGCTGTTCGTCTGGATCTGGTTCGACAACGCCAATCCGGGTTTCCAGCTGATCGAAAAGCATGAGTGGCTGACGAGCGGTATCAGCTATCACATGGGCGTCGACGGCATCTCCATGCTGTTCGTCATTCTCTCGACCTTCCTGATGCCTTTCTGCGTGCTCGCAAGCTGGCTCTCGGTCGAAAAGCGTCTGAAGGATTACATGATCGCCTTCCTCGTCCTCGAGACGATGATGGTCGGCGTGTTCACATCGCTGGATATCGTGCTGTTCTACGTCTTCTTCGAAGCCGGCCTCATTCCGATGTTCCTGATCATCGGCGTCTGGGGCGGCAAGGATCGCGTCTACGCCAGCTACAAGTTCTTCCTCTACACGCTGCTCGGCTCGGTGCTGATGCTGCTCGCCATCATGGCGATGTACTGGCAGTCCGGCACGACCGATATCCCGACGCTGCTGCAGTACAAGTTCCCGCCGCAGATGCAGACATGGCTCTGGCTCGCCTTCTTCGCCTCTTTCGCAGTGAAGATGCCGATGTGGCCGGTCCACACCTGGCTTCCGGACGCACACGTCCAGGCGCCGACGGCCGGCTCGGTCATCCTGGCAGGCATCCTCCTGAAGCTTGGCGGCTACGGCCTGATCCGCTTCTCGCTCGGCATGTTCCCGAATGCGTCCGAATATTTCGCGCCGCTCGTCTTTGCGCTGTCGGTCATCGCCATCATCTACACCTCGCTGGTCGCGATGATGCAGGACGACATCAAGAAGCTGATCGCCTATTCGTCGGTCGCCCACATGGGCTATGTGACGATGGGTATCTTCGCGGCGAACCAGCAGGGCGTGCAGGGTGCGATCTTCCAGATGCTGTCGCACGGCATCGTCTCGGGCGCTCTCTTCCTCTGCGTCGGCGTGATCTACGACCGCACCCATACCCGCGAGATCGCGGCCTATGGCGGCCTCGTCAACAACATGCCGAAATATGCCGTCGCCATGATGGTCTTCACCATGGCCAATGTCGGCCTGCCCGGTACCTCCGGCTTCATCGGCGAATTCCTGACCCTGATCGGCGTTTTCCGCGCCAACACCTGGGTTGCGCTTTTCGCCGCGACCGGCGTGATCCTGTCGGCCGCCTACGCGCTCTGGCTCTACCGCCGCGTCATTTTCGGTGCGCTGGAGAAGGAAAATCTGAAGAAGCTTCTGGATCTGTCGCCGCGTGAACAGCTCATCCTCTATCCGCTGATCGCGCTCACGATCCTCTTCGGTGTCTACCCGGCTCCGATCTTCGATGCCACGGCGGCTTCGGTGGATCTGCTGGTGAACAATTATACCGCTGCCCTGCACGCTGCGCAGAATGTTGCGCTGTCGATGAATTGATGACGGGACCTATTCGACATGACTGCTGACACAATTCTTGCAAGCCTGCATCTTTCCATTCCGGAGCTCATCCTCGCGGTCGGTGCACTTGTGCTGCTCATGATCGGCGTCTTCTCGGGCGAACGGTCGGGTCCCACAGTCACGGGTCTGGCCATCGCGCTTCTTGCGGTGGCCGGCCTCTGGATCATCTTCGTGCCGGGCGAGGGGCTGGCCTATGGCGGCGCCTATCTCGCCGACGGCTTTTCCCGCTTCATGAAGATCGTCGCGCTGGTCGGTTCGATCGTGGCGATGTTCCTCAGCATGGGGCAGGCGCGCGAGCAGCAGCTCGATCGCTTCGAGTTTCCAGTCCTGCTCGTGCTCGCGACGCTCGGCATTCTGCTGATGATCTCGGCACACGACCTGATCTCGCTTTACCTGTCGCTGGAGCTGCAGTCGCTGGCGCTTTACGTCGTCGCCGCCATCAACCGGGACAGCGTCAAATCGACCGAAGCCGGCTTGAAGTACTTCGTCCTCGGCGCGCTGTCGTCCGGCATGCTGCTTTACGGTATGTCGCTGGTCTATGGCTTCACCGGCCACACGACCTTCGATGCGATCGCCACGGCACTCAGCGCCGAGACCCGTTCGCTCGGTCTCGTCTTCGGCCTGGTTTTCGTGCTTGCCGGCCTCGCTTTCAAGATCTCCGCCGTGCCGTTCCACATGTGGACGCCGGACGTCTATGAAGGTGCTCCGACGCCGGTCACCGCTTTCTTTGCGGGTGCGCCGAAGGTCGCCGCCATGGCAATTCTGACCCGTATCGTCGTCACGGCCTTCCATCCGGTGCTTGCCGACTGGCAGCAGATCATCGTGTTCATTTCGATCGCGTCGATGCTGCTCGGCGCCTTCGCCGCCATCGGCCAGCGCAATTTCAAGCGGCTGATGGCCTATTCCTCGATCGGCCACATGGGCTATGCGCTCGTCGGCCTGGCAGCCGGCAGCAAGACCGGCGTATCCGGTGTCATGCTCTATATGGTCATCTACATGGTCATGACGCTCGGCTCTTTCGCCATTATCCTGGCGATGCGCCGCAAGGATGGCCGCCAGGTCGAAAATATCGACGATCTCGCCGGCCTCTCCACGACCAATCCCTTCATGGCGATCGTGCTGACGGTACTGATGTTCTCGCTGGCCGGCATTCCGCCTCTGGCCGGCTTCTTCGGGAAGTACTTCGTCTTTGTCGCGGCCATCCAGGCGCATCTCTATGCGCTCGCCATCATCGGCGTGCTGGCTTCGGTCGTCGGCGCCTACTATTATCTGCGCGTCATCAAGGTAATGTGGTTCGATGAAGCCAAGGATGAGTTCGTGCGCACGGCAGGTTCGCTGCGCCTCGTCTTCGGTCTTTCCGGCCTGTTCGTCGTTGCCTACGTCTTCTTCGGCGGCGCAATCGGCGGTGCTGCCGATCTTGCCGCTGCGACGCTGTTTTGATGGCGTCTGACATGAACGGCCGGAAGTCGCTCGCCGACTTCCGGCATGATGCCCTTCAGGAAACCTCGTCCACAAACAACGTGTGCCTCGAGCGCGCACGTGCCGGCGATCCCGGAAATCTTTGGGTGACCGCCGAGCGTCAGACCGGCGGCCGCGGTCGCCGCGGGCGTCCCTGGGTGTCGGAAGCCGGCAATCTCTACGCATCTCTCCTTCTGATCGATCCCGCGCCCATGGACCGTCTCGGCTCGTTGCCGCTTGCGGTTGCGGTTGCCGTGCATCAGGCGATACGCGGCGTGCTGCCTTTGGCAGCCTTGCCGGCCGAGATCAAATGGCCGAACGATATCCTGATCGGCCGCAAGAAGACCTGCGGCATTCTGATCGAAGGCGAAGCCTTGCCGGACGGCCGCTACGCGCTTGTCATCGGCATCGGCATCAACATCGCCGTCATGCCCGACAATCCGATGTATCCCGTCACCTGTCTGAGGCAGCAGGGCTCGATGGTGTCGCCGGACGAGCTTTTTGCCCATCTTTATGCTGCCATGTCCGAGGCGCTCGCTGTCTGGAACCGTGGCAAGGGCATTCGGGAAATCACTGCCCGCTGGCGTGAATTTGCATGCGGGATTGGGGAAAAGATCACGGTAAACTTGCCGGATCGCTCGATTTCGGGCCATTTCTCCGGAATCGATGATAATGGCTTGTTGATGCTCGAGACCGAGGACGGCAGGATCATGCCGATCGCCGCGGGCGACGTTTTCCTTAGATGATGGGTAGGGACCACATGGCGAAACAAGACGAACTGGTGTTTCTGCCCCTCGGAGGCGTCGGCGAAATCGGCATGAATCTCGCGCTCTACGGCTACGGCCCGGCGGAGCAGCGCCAGTGGATCATGGTCGATTGCGGTGTCACTTTCCCTGGCCCGGATCTGCCCGGCGTCGATCTCGTCTTGCCCGATATCCGTTTCCTCGCCAAGGAGCGCAAGAACCTCAAGGGCATCATCATCACCCACGCGCACGAAGATCACTATGGCGCATTGAACGACCTCTGGCCGGGGCTCAATGTTCCGATCTATGCCTCTGCCTTTACCGCCGGTCTTCTCGAAGCCAAGCGTGATTATGAAAAGTCGGTGGGTGAGATCCCGGTAACGCTCTTCAAGGCTGGAGACCGTATCAATGTCGGCCCCTTTGAAATCGAAGGTGTTGCTGTCAACCACTCGATCCCCGAACCGATGTCGCTGATGATCCGTACGCCGCTCGGCAATGTCGTGCATACGGGCGACTGGAAGATCGACCATGAGCCCTCGCTCGGTCCGCTGACCGACGAGACCCGTTTCCGCCAGCTCGGCGATGAGGGCGTGCTGGCGCTGATGTGCGATTCCACCAATGCGCTGCGCGATGGCGTCTCGCCTTCGGAGAAGGATGTCTCCGAAAGCCTGCGCAAGATCATCGAAGATGCCGAGGGCAGGGTGGCGATCACCACCTTCTCGTCGAATGTCGGTCGCATCCGTACCGTTGCGGAGGCCGCCGAAGCCGCCGGCCGCGAAGTGCTGCTGCTCGGCAGCTCGCTGAAGCGCGTCGTTGACGTTGCCCGCGATATCGGCCTCATGGAAGGCGTCAAGCCGTTCATCGCCGAAGACGAATATGGCTATATCCCGCGCGACAAGGTCGTGGTCATCCTGACCGGCAGCCAGGGCGAGCCGCGCGCAGCTCTCGCCAAACTTTCGCGCGACGAAATGCGCAATGTTGCGTTGGCCGCTGGCGATATCGTCGTCTTCTCCTCGCGCGCCATTCCTGGCAATGAGAAGGCGATTCAGGACATCAAGAACGGACTGATCGAGCAGGGTGTCCATGTCGTGACGGATGCAGAAGCGCTCGTGCATGTCTCCGGCCATCCCCGGCGCAACGAGCTGCAGAAGATGTATGAGTGGACGCGCCCGAAGGTCGTCGTGCCGGTGCATGGCGAGGCGACGCATCTGACCGCGCACAAGGAATTGGCCGAACAGAGCGGCATTGCCACCGTTCCGCGCGTACGCAATGGCGATGTGCTGCGCCTCGCGCCCGGTCCGGTCGAAGTGATCGGCGAGGCGCCGCACGGGCGCATCTTCAAGGATGGCATACTGATCGGTGATTTCGACGAGATGGGTATCGGCGAGCGCAAGAAACTCGCCTATGTCGGCCATGTCGCCGTCAACGTCGTGCTGGATGCCCGCTACGACATCGTCGGCGATCCTGATCTCGTGGCGGTCGGCTTGCCGGCCTATGATGATGAGGGCGAGGATATGGAGGATACACTCTTCGACGCCGTTGTCAGCGCCGTCGAGAGCATACCCCGGGCTCGCCGCAAGGATCTGGACATGTTGCAGGAGGCCGTTCGCCGTGCCGTGCGTGCCGCCGCCAACCAAGGCTGGGGAAAGAAACCGGTCGTAACCGCGTTCGTCACGCGCACGGGCAACTGAGGTCAGCGGTCCGATCGGGGAGGAGAGTGCCGTGCTGGGATGCGTCAATCACGTCGCGATAGCCGTGCCGGATATTGCGGCGGCTTCCAGGGCCTATCGCGAAACGCTCGGTGCCATAGTGTCCGCTGCGCAGGCATTGCCGGAACACGGCGTTACAGTCGTTTTCGTCGAGCTGCCGAACACTAAGGTCGAGCTGCTGGAGCCGCTGGGCGAAACCTCGCCCATCGCCTCTTTCCTCGCAAAGAATCCGGATGGAGGCATGCATCATATCTGCTACGAGGTTGCGGATATCCTTGCGGCGCGCGATCAGCTGGTCGCCAAGGGGGCGCGCGTGCTCGGCGATGGCGATCCGAAAATCGGTGCGCAT